>JBFIJS010000058.1:0-11572 GCA_041600595.1 Saprospiraceae bacterium
CCCGAATTCACTTCGGGTGCGCCTCCAGGGATTTTAAGGGGGAAAGGTGGCCGACGCGCCTTTCCCCTTTAAAATCCCTTTGGGCCGAGCAGTCTGATGCCTCAAAGCGAGATGAATCCTCCGGCCCACTTGCATGAAAGAAAAATTAAAGAAAATTTAAATTACAGAGTATTTAACCTGCCAGTAAAAAAGCAGTAGGGCGATCATGACAGATGATGGCCCTTTTTTGTTTACCACCACCCTATTCTTCTGTACTTTTGCCGACGCTTTCAACCATTGCCCGGAACGGAACTTGTTAAGGCACACTTTGATTTGGCTGGTTGCGTTTTTACCAAAAAAATTCTTGCATGAAAATATCGAAAGTCTACTTGTTAATCATCGGTTTGTCTCTGACTAATTTGTTTACCCCCAATCGTTTATTCAGCCAAAAATACAGCAATGAATTTCTCTCCATCGGCATCGGTGCCAGAGCCCACGGCATGGGAAATGCTGTCGTCGCTACCGTGGATGATGTGACAGCTGGTTACTGGAACCCGGCGGGACTGGCAAGTTTTGAAGCCGGAGAGGGCCTGCAGATCGGTGCTATGCACGCCGAGTGGTTTGCGGGGGTCGGGAAGTATGATTACCTGGGAATGACTTTGCCATCGGCCAGCGGCAAACGGCGGGTAGGACTTTCTCTGATCCGTTTTGGCATCGACGACATCCCCAACACCTTGAGCCTGTTCGACGATGACGGTACGATCAACTACGACAATATTGTTTCTTTTTCCGCTGCTGACTATGCGTTTCTGGGGAGTTATGCCCAAAAATTAAATGCGAAAGAGGGCCACAACTTTTACGTAGGTGGAAATGTAAAAATAGTCCGCAGAGTCATTGGCACATTCGCCAGTTCCTGGGGTTTTGGGATAGACCTGGGGGCACAGTACCAGTTGGGTAAATTAAAATTCGGGTTGGTTGGACGGGACATCACTTCTACTTTCAATGCCTGGAATGTTACATTCACGGATCGGGAAAAAGGGGTGCTGCTGGCTACCGGGAACGAATTGCCCGATATTAATTCACTGGAGGTAACCCGCCCGCAAATCTTGTTTGGAGTGGCTTATACTTTTGAATTAAAACGGTTCTCATTAACGCCCGAATTCAACCTGACGGCCACTACGGATGGACAACGTAATACTTTGATTTCCGGCGACCCGGTGAGTCTGGACCCAAATCTTGGGGTTGAGTTGAATTATAATGATTTCCTTTTCCTTCGGGCCGGACTCAGCCAGTTGCAGCAGGAAACAGATTTTTCCGGCGATCAGTATTATATTTCAAGGCCCTCAGTTGGGGTTGGACTGCAACTCTTCAGTTTGCGCATCGATTATGCCTACACAGATTTGGGAGATTCGCAGGACCGCTATTCGCACATCGTTTCGCTTCGACTCGATCTGAAACCGAAAGGTGGCAAGCGCTAACCAGCCGATGTCAGCTGCCGGGAGGCAGTATGCCGTGAAAACGCAATAAGTGATCGGGCGCTTTCTCGTTGAAAATTTCCAGGACCAGGGTTGTTTTCTTTCGCCCCTTTAAAGGAAAAAGTATTTTAATGGGATTGTGTACATAACCATTGTCACCAAACATCACTACCTGCTGGTTGCGGACAACGAGTTTAAACAGTTCCAATTCTGTGGCATTTTTCGGCAGCGGTACATCTCCGTAGCCCTCCTCCTGCAAAAACTGCCGGATCATTTCATAACTTTTCTCCAAAGTTGCCCCGGAAAAAACACTTCGATAAACATACCCCTCAATGTCTGCCGACCAAACTGATTCGCTGCCCGGTTCGGGAAATTCGTCTCTTAAAGGCATAGTGATTTTTTTGACCCGCAAATTTAGGTGGGGCCACCCTCTTTTGTTGGTGCCGCTTCATAAAATTGACACCCTATTTCCAGATATTTTTAAAAGTAAGAACCCTGTACCAGGATACCTGAGCGGTGTGGCTATTTCTTGATTTGGGGAAAGGTAAATTCGGGGAAAATGTCAATTTCTCAATTCATTGATTAATTATTTGCCCAAACAGTTGTACATTAAACGCCGAAAACTTTTTATCCACAACAAAACAGCATTGACCTATGATGAATGAACGTCTTTCTACCATTATGACAAAAAACGTCATCACTGTAAAACCGGGTGATTCTCTTGAAGTCGTTAAGGAATTATTGTTTGAAAAACATTTTCATCATCTCCCGGTGTTAAATGATGATCAAACCCTGGCAGGTATTCTAACTTCATGGGATCTCATCAAACACAATTTGAAGTTTGAGGAATATAAAAATAAGAAAGTCGAGGAAGTGATGACCAAAAAAGTAGTAACGCTCAATCCTAATGAATCTGTGGGAGCTGCGGCAATGATTTTTTTGAAACACTTATTTCACGGGCTGCCAATTATTGATGACAATAGACGTTTGGTAGGCATCGTTACTACCCATGATATTCTTAAATATGAATTCTTAAAAGAATACCCTGATGACACGTTCATCAAGGAAACCAACTGGATAGTTAGCTAAATCAATTTGACATTCAAGTATGGGTAAATCAATAATTACCGGTCTTTTGTTTTTCATATCTTTCAGCCTCTCGGGACAGGTAGGAGCAAGCGTAGGATTTAAGTCTTTTCAAGCGGAAGAATGGCTGTCTGTCATCAACCAATTCGGTGATGGAAGCAGTCACACTGCCTCAAGCGGCCTTTCGGTCAGCCTTGATTACCGGATACGGATAAAAGACATCAGGCTGGAATTTTACCCGGAACTGTCGTACAGTGCGTTGAAAAATGAATCTGCCGGCTCCAATCTGGAGTATGCCTTGTCTGCTTTTCATTTGAACACCAACCTTTATATATTCGACCTCGAAGGTGATTGCGATTGTCCTACCTGGTCCAAATCCGGCAACCTGTTTCAAAAAGGATTCTTTTTGCAAGTGTCGCCGGGTATCAACTATTTTTCCGTCGAGTTGAATGGTTCCGATGACCTGGACAAGGATGCTGATCTATTTTGGGACATTGGCTTTGGTGCAGGTCTGGACCTGGGAATAACGGAGTTTTTCACCCTTACGCCTACGATCAGGTATTATGTAGCACCGGGAGCCAAATGGTCGCATCAGGCACCATTGAATAGTGAGGAAATGACCACCCGGGCAACCGCCGGTCAGTTTTTTGCCGGCATCCGGTTGGGCGTTCACCTTTGAGCTTTGGTTAGTTTTCCAAAACTAAAAAAGGGCGTGATCATGATGATCCGCCCTTTTTTAGTTTCGTAAAATCCTACCTGAAAAAACTCCAGGTTACAGGTGTATCACTTCGTCGTAGGCAGCTGCCGCCGCCTCCATGACCGCCTCGCTCATCGTGGGGTGCGGGTGAACCGTTTTGATGATTTCGTGACCGGTAGTTTCCAGTTTTCGGGCTGCCACTACCTCGGCAATCATTTCGGTAACATTCATTCCTACCATGTGGGCACCAAGGAATTCGCCATATTTTGCATCAAAGATCACTTTGACGAAGCCTTGGGAAGCACCGGCAGCTTTGGCTTTTCCGGAAGCTGAGAACGGGAATTTCCCGACTTTCACTTCATAACCAGCTTCTTTGGCAGCAGCCTCGGTGTAACCAACTGAAGCCACCTCCGGCGAACAGTAAGTACAGGAAGGAATATTATTGTAGTCCAGACCGTGCGGATTTTGTCCGGCGATCTTTTCCACACAGATAATACCCTCCGCACTCGCCACGTGTGCCAGCGCCGCTCCGGGAACGCAATCACCGATGGCATAGATGCCGGCCACATTGGTCTGATAAAATTCGTTGACTTTGATTAGTCCTTTGTCCATTTCAATACCCAGTGCTTCCAGGCCAAGGTTTTCGGTGTTGGGCGCTACTCCCGCCGCCGACAACACGACATCGCATTCTATCACTTCCTCTTTACCGGTTTTACGGTCCTTCATGGTCACCTTACAACCCTTACCGGAAGTATCCACTTTTTCCACAGAGGTATTAGCTTTGACTGCGATACCCTGCTTTTTGAAAATGCGGCCCAATTCCTTGGAAACATCAGCATCTTCACGGGGCACCAGCCCTTGTTCCAAAAATTCAACGATCGTGACTTCGGTTCCGATCGCATTGTAGAAATAGGCAAATTCTACCCCGATTGCACCGGCACCTACGACGACCATTTTCTTAGGTTGTTTTTCCAACGACATGGCTTTGCGGTACTCAATGACTTTTTCTCCGTCAATCGGAAGATTCGGCAACGCTTTAGCACGTGCTCCTGTGGCAATAATGATATGTGGTGCCGTGTACTCCGTTTTTTTACCATTGGCGTCGGTCACTTCTACTTTTTTCCCCCTCAACAATTTTCCGTGACCGTCAATGACAGTGATTTTATTTTTCTTGAACAAAAATTGAATCCCTTTGCTCATTCCATCCGCTACTCCCCTACTCCGTTTGACCATAGCCGAAAAATCTGCTTTTGATTTTCCTACCTCAATGCCGTAATCGCTGGCATGCTGGATATATTCGAACACCTGAGCACTTTTCAAAAGGGCTTTCGTCGGGATGCAACCCCAATTGAGACAGATACCTCCCAGGTTTTCTTTTTCTACCACCGCTACCTTCATGCCGAGCTGTGAGGCACGGATGGCAGCCACATAGCCTCCCGGGCCACTTCCTATTACTATCAAATCGTAATTCATATAAACTATTTTTATGGTTAATATTGATTGTCTTCCTGGTTCTGTATGCTTTATACCCACGGAAATACAACTGGCAGGAAAAGCGGCGCAAAGATAGAGGATGAGATTTCAAATTCAAATGCAAATTCCAGACAGGGTTTCTTTTCCTGAAATGGATAGGTACATTTCTGCTGGAAAAAACAAAAAGGGAAAGGAAGAGGTGGGGAAAAAGCGAATTGATCACAAGTATTTTGTGTGCCATCAAGGATGGGCGACAATGTGTATCGTTCCTCGTTTTATATGACGAAAAATCAAAGACTTGCCAGGGAGTTTTGTTGCGGAGCGGTGTTTTTTTCAAAAAAAAAGTCCCGCCACAACATTATGTGGCAGGAGCCTATCTAACTTACTGATACTATAGACAAAAGGATATCTTTCGTGTTTCGCACAAAGCTATGAACCTGAAATGTTTTTTGTACAGCACATTTACGAAACGGTTATAACTTACGAGGAAACGGTAGCTTTCATTAAGAAACTGCATATCCAAACCGCTCTTCATGCGATTTTATGCAGTCGGTTTTACGTACTTAATTTATAGATGTTACAGTGAAGTTCTCTCAGGTATGCCTCTAAATGGCCTGTCATGGGACCATAAATAAAAAAGGAAGACGAAGTTAACCACATGCAAGCACTATGACAAATACCCCAGTTTTTTGGTTTTCAACATTAGCAAAGCTTGTAATATGTTTAACTATCTGTTTTTCAGTACTTTACGAAGACACAATGACTTGTATTAGTAATTGCCAAATGAGAAACTAACTGATTGTCAGTATAGCTATGTGTGGAAAACCATGTGGAAAATTTTATCAAAAAAAAACATCCGCTACTACGAAACCCATAGACGGACTTCTTAAAACTTGGGACAAAGGATGACATCATCTTCGTATTCACCGAGATAGGCTACTGAGAACTCAAAGGTCCTCCGGTTGAAGTTAGACAACTCTCCCAGATTCAGGTCATAGCTCATCCCGATCAGAACGTTGTTGAACTCAATGCCCACCAGGGCGACCAAAGCATCAACTCTCAGTTTTTCATCAAAATCCCGCACGGGTCTGGCATAGGCACCAATGTGCATCGCTACATTGCGATAGTCACTGGTGTTGACCCTTACGTTCATACCTCCGTCCAGTTTCAGGTGACTTCCCTGACTTTCAAAAATGGTCCTTGGCTGTAGTTGAATTCCGTCGGTCAATGGTAAATAGGCGCTAAACTGCGCCGAATAGCGGGCATCCAGTTTATTGTTGGGACGGGTGGATTCAGGGTCGGATTTATGATACAGGGAAACAGTGGGTTCATTGAAGTGATGAATTGCCCCTCCCACAAAGAAGCGGGTCTTTGACAACTGGGGAGAGAAAACGTAATTCAAGCCAACAGCGTAATCCCCAAAGGCAAAATTATTGTCCGGCAGCCGCTCGTTGGTCGGGTTTGAATAACCCGTAGTGCCATTGAATTGGTCTTCAAAGGTGATATCGGCGTAGTTAATATTCTTCTGGGCCACGCCCAATTGAAAGCCAAGTGAGATGTACTGGGTATTTTTTATATCCAATGCTTTGTGGTAGGCCCCCGACACCAGAATGGAGGTAGTGCTAAGGTCCAGGACGCCGGCTTTATCATTGTAAAACATGAGCCCTACGGCAGCAAAGTCTTTGTATTTCGATTTGGATTCACCCATTCTCCATCGCAGATCGAGAGCGGTGGAAAAGGTAGAATACGGGTCATCGATGGCAGCGGCCCATTGGTCGCGGTAAATGGCGGAAACCCGATATTTGCCTTCAAATGCACCGGTGAGAGCCGGATTCAGCGTGAGTGGTGATGCGTAGAACTGACTGAATAAACGATCCTGTGCCTCCGTTTGTACGAACAGGAACAGCAATATGGATATGCTTAAATATTTTTTCATTTACAACACTGGTTTATGGTTTCGATGTGGTCCGCAGGGAAAAGAGGGCCAAAGGTAAATGGATTTACAGGAATTGCGAACGGACAACGATTGGTTGATAGTATTTCATTGGCAGAGAATAATGATTGGGTGCCGTCTGTTCAGCTTCCCGCCAAACCATCAGACTGGCGCTTAAAACAGAGCCGGCCTTTGACTGACGGGCGTTTCAATGAACAATCTGACGAAGGCCTTGTGCTCCTGGACATGTAAAAAAGCCAGCTCGATACCCCGAAGCAAATTGGAGGCAGAATGGTTAATTCCCTCCGGATAGGACCCGGGCTCCCCCAATATCTCCTGTGCCGACTCCAAATGGCTGATGACGCTGCCGATTCTCTTCTTCAAATCTATGTCTCCCTCATAGGGTTCAAAATTTTTATTCCGGTAAATAATAAACTCGTTCAGGAGAAAAACCCCTTCCTCGTAGTGGTATTCTGCCTCGTGGAATTTATCCAGGAAAAATTGTTGCTCCATCGCTTTTGCAAAAGCCTTTTTTTCCCGGAGAACAAAATAGAGGAGAAAATTACACACCTTGCTTTTTTCGATCCGTTCGATCTCAAGCCGGAGTTGCGCTATTTCATCGAGGCTGTTCAGCTCGTACAATTCAGCGGAAAAATTGGAATTAACCGCTCGGTTTCCGGGTGCTTTTCCGCTGTCGAATGCTGCCGGCTTTACAGGATCCAGCAATATTTGCCAAAAGGGATCAAACGGCATGTGCGTGCTTATAAAATCGGCAGGCAATACCCGGAAATACTGGTCATCAAATTTGCGGTAAAAACGTCCATCCCTGACATACCCGGCAGCCCAGGTCGGATCGAAGAAATACCAGATTTCATCAATTTTGGCTGCCGCCCAGGTATGTGGTTGCCAGATGATCTCACCCTGCTGTTTGGTATATCCCTGCACGGTATATGTTTCTATACCCATGGCCGTGGTGATCTCCACAAACAGATCGGCATAGTCCTGACAGATGCCTTTTCTGGTTGCCCAAACATCATTTTCGGGCCGGTCGATAAAAATATTTTCGGCGTCGTAATCGATGTTGCCGGCAATCCAAACAAATGCAGCCCGGACCTTTTCCTCTTCTGTCTGGAAACTGGCATTGATAAAACTGGTCAATCCCGCAACGCTTTCCGTTGCTTCGACAGGACAGTTTTTCATCATCCTGTCAACTGTTCTCTCATTTTTTACGTCCTGGGAAAAAAGGGAAAACACCGGCAACATCAGGAGGAAAAACAAGGTTGCCAGCCTTCCCCCGTTGTTTCGACGAGTAGTTGTTGTCTTGCTTTCGTGTGTATTTTTCTGAGTATCACGTTTCATCGTAGCAAATAATTTGGTTATCGGACCATTTATAGCAACAGCCTTCCATGCCTTGCTTTCATTTCATGGCACAGAGCAAAATTGCCACCACCTGTAAGGGTGTCACGCAGTGGTAAACAAGGCGGACTAAAGAACTGTCAAACCCCACCTTGATCGTTCCATATACTATTACCCGCTTCAGTAAAATTAATAAACATGCGCTAAATCAAGACCTACCGGAAAGCCGGACCTACAGGCCCGGAGGGTTATTATTTAGTAATCGCCAGGACAAAATGTGCAAAGCACCAGGCAGGGTCGTTTGAAAATTTCTGTTGCTACACTAAATTCTATCAAATCTTTAAACCTTTTATTTTCTAAAAATATCAACCAAAAGCCCCATCTTTGACCGCATGAAATTTGCCATCTGTCATAATAGTGTCGTGCCCGTTCGCAACACCACTTCCAACCGGAGCGAGCAACTCAGTCAATTACTATTTGGCGAGATCGTTGAGATTCTGGAAATAAAGGGGAAACTCTGGACAAAAATTCGTTGCACATGGGACAATTGTATCGGTTGGGTCATCAGCCGGCAGATTAAGGCTATTACCGTTGCGGAGTATGCTTTGTTTTCTGATAAATACGCCTATTGTCTGGACCTTTTTCAGCCGTTGATGTCCGACAACGAATCGATGCCAATCTGCATTGGCTCCCGATTGCCGGATTTTGACGGAATGAAATTTATTTTCGATGGCAAATCCTATCACTACAGTGGTCAGGCAGTATTCCCGGAACACCTGCTGCCGGAGCGGGAAAAAATTTTAAAATTAGCCCGCCGGTATCTTTCAGCTCCCTACCAGTGGGGAGGCCGTTCGCCCATGGGAATCGACTCGGGTGGCTTTACCCAAATGGTATTTAAGCTGTTAGGTATAAAACTCATGCGCACTTGTGAAGAACAAGTACACCAGGGTCAATTGGTTGATTTTGTCGAACAATCCTCCCCCGGAGATTTAGCCTTTTTTGAGAACAAAGCAGGCAATATTGCCCATGTCGGCATCATTTTACCGGACCGTCAGATCATCCATACGGCCGAAAAAGTAAGAATCGACCGGCTGGATCATTTTGGCATTTACAGCGATGAGTTGAAAAAATACACGCACCGGCTGCGTGTCGTCAAGCGTTTTTTACCTCCGACCCAAAAGTTTTCCCAGGCCATCATTGACGAGAAAGAGACCAGATCTTCCCAGGTTGTCCTTTTTGATTAAAATTCCTGCTCCCCGTAATAGCTACT
The DNA here is from genome assembly GCA_041600595.1 of Saprospiraceae bacterium. Taxonomy (GTDB): domain Bacteria; phylum Bacteroidota; class Bacteroidia; order Chitinophagales; family Saprospiraceae; genus UBA6168. Next base: position 9,270 of record JBFIJS010000058.1, read on the forward strand.
TGCCTGCTCTTTTCCGGTAAATAAATCATTTCCCATTTCCTGAGCCCGAAGGATTGAAGTTCATTATAAAAAAACGTCGTCCTGCACCATAATGGCAGAACGACGTTGCTGATCCGGCTTCCACTGCTGCGGATGTCGGGAAAATAACCCGTTCGGGTTTAGAGTTTCATCTGCTTGTAAGTATCGATAACACTGCGGACGGCTTGTGCTGACTTGTGCAGCGCTTTCATTTCCGTCTTGTTCAATTTGACCTCCAGAATTTCCTCAATACCTTCTTTCCCCAATTTGACCGGCACACCCAGATAAATATCGTCCAGTTCATATTGACCACTCAACTTGGCGCAACAGGGGAAGATCCGCTTTTCGTCTTTGAGAATCGCTTCCACCATTTGGGCAGCAGCAGCACCCGGAGCATACCAGGCAGAAGTTCCCATCAGCTTGACGAGTTCGCCACCACCGCCGGCAGTTCTTTCGACAATGGCATCCAGTTTATCTTTATCAATCAGTTCGGTTACCGGAATCCCGGAAACGGTCGTGTAACGAGGCAGTGGTACCATGGTATCACCGTGCCCACCCATCAATAATGCCTGAATATCTTTTGGGGAAACATTCAGTTCGGTAGCCAGAAAGGCCCGGTAACGAGCAGTATCAAGAATACCAGCCATACCGAATACGCGGGAAGAATCCAGGCCGGAAGATTCCCAGGCCGCCAGTGACATAACATCCAATGGATTGGATACCACAATGATGATCGGCTTTTTGGAATGCTTCATGATACTTTCCGTCACTGACTTTACAATGCGGGCATTGGTTGAAATCAGGTCGTCGCGGCTCATACCTGGCTTTCTTGGAATACCGGCTGTGATCACGACGATGTCACTGTTTTTGGTATCTTTATAATCGTCGGTTCCTTTCAGTTTGGTGCTGTAGTAATCGATAGGAGCCTGTTGCCAGCTGTCGAGTGCTTTACCTTTGGCGAGGTCGCCGACGATATCCAACAGCACTACTTCGTTGACAATGTCTTTGTGGGCCAAAACGTTGGCACAGGTAGCCCCTACATTTCCCGCACCAATTACAGTTACTTTTGTCATAATGGAATTCTTTTTGGAATAGAGATTTATTTGAAATGAAGAAAACAACTGTCAGGGAAAGAACCGGACATCTACTTCGGAGTCTTTATCGATTCCAACTATTGCTTTCAGTTTTTCAGCATAAATCCTAACTAATTTCGATTTGATTGGTTAGTATTCTATTAGTGAACCGTTTGCTGAATCTGCCGCAAATGTAGACTTTTTCCCTTTTTTTCACACCCCATATTGACGGAACAAAGACAGGCTATAACTTAAATTTTAACTATTTTTGCCTCGCTTTTGAGAAGTCCGCCTATTTTTAATAAACATTTCTAAAAAAGTAGCATGCGAAACAATAACCTTATCTTGACTGCCCTTTTGTGGCTCAGCTTCTCCCCCATTTTTGCTCAAACTCATAAATGCGGGGTGACAGCTTCCATGGGGGAAATGATCCGGGCGCAAATCATCCAAAACCGTAACGAGGTTCGTGATTATGTAACCGAACGCAATGCGACTGTTTACCTGCCCATCCGTTTCTTTCTTGTAGCAGAAAATGATGGCTCCAGCCGCACTTCCGAAATCACCGCCCTTCGTGCGCTGTGTCAGTTGAATGAAAACTACGCTGACCAGGAAATACAATTCTTCTTAAAGGAGTTTGTTTACATCGACAACTCCACCTTGTTTCAGGATCCGCAAAGTGCATTCGGCTTTATTAAGTCTCAGATGAACGGCAGATACAATGCCATCAACGTTTTTGTAGTCAAACAAATCGGCGATTCGAACAATGGGACCGTGCTTGCCTATTATCAGCCTCCTGCCAGTGGCGCCAATCGCAACGACTGGCTGGTTTCCGGTGAAACATACCTCGACGATTTTGAGGTATTTACCCACGAAATAGGTCACTATTTTTCACTCAACCACACTTTCTTCGGCTGGGAATCGGCCGAATGGGAAAATAATATACCGGCTGCCGCTACTAACTTTATCGGCGGGCAGAACATCCCCACAGAAAGAGCCAACGCTAGTAACTGTGCCACTGCTGCGGATATGATCTGTGACACGCCGGCCGACTATCTCCACAACTTTGACCAGGGCTGCTCGTATAAGGACAGTGCCCTCGACCCTACCGGCTCTCCGATCGACCCCGACCCCAACAATTTCATGACTTACAACAACAATTCCTGCAACCCTGATTTGTACTTTACTGATGGTCAAAAAGCAGCAATTACCACC
>JBFIJS010000059.1:0-11435 GCA_041600595.1 Saprospiraceae bacterium
TAATTTTCCATCCTTGCCGTATTCAATCCCAACTTGTAAAAAATAAGTAAGGTCCGGTTTAAAAATAAAGTCCTCCGCCAAAACAGCGTGCGGAACGGGCAGGAGTGGTAAGCCATAACTCTTATACAACCACGGCTTAAAATACCGGTGAAGACACATGAAGGAAGATACCGGGTTGCCCGGAAAAGCAAAGACAACTGTCGAACCATTGCTGCCAAACCAAAAGGGTTTGCCGGGTCGCTGGGAAACTTTGTGAAATAGTTTTTCCACTTTCAATTCTTCCAAAACACCGGGAACGAAATCGAGCTTCCCGGCCGACACCCCGCCGCTCATCAGCACCGCATCGTGCCCGTTCAACACTTCCCGCAAAATTTCCCGAATGGCCGCTTTTTCATCCGGCAGGTGGAAAAGATTGGCAGTTACCCCCATTTGAGAAACCGCGGACGCCAGGTTGTGGACATTGGATTTCCGGATTTGATGGGGCAGCGGTTGTTCGTCCACATCCACCAGTTCATCGCCGGTTGAAAGAATAGCGACCCTCGGTTTTTTACTGACCAGCAGTTGTGGCTTACCGACGGTGGCCGCTACCCCTATTTCTGCCGGAGAAATAAGGCAGTCCTTTCTGACAATTATTGTCCCCGCCGTTTGGTCGGTACCTTTTTGATGGATGTTTTGCAGCAATCTGACATTTTCGATTTGGATGGTCGCCACTCCATCATTGATAGACAGGTCTTCATACCGGATAACGGCATCCGTCCCCTGTGGCAGAACGGCCCCGGTCATTACTTCCAGGCAATTGCCAGCCTCCGTCAGCGCTTTCTTCGGAGCGCCAGCCGCCTGCAATCCTTCTACAGTAAAGGCTCGTTTTCCTTTTTCAAAATATTCGAACTTGATAGCGATCCCATCCATAGACACCCGGTCGAAAGGAGGGAAATCACGGTCAGCGACGAGGTCCTCGCGTAAAATGCGGCCGGTAGCCTGGTGAAGGGGAACCTTTTTTTCCCCAAAAGAAAGCGCATTGGATAGGATAATTTGTGTGGCCTGTTCGACGGTGGTCATGCTTGCGTAAAGTTTTGTTTGGCAGGCGGGTCGGTCAGTGTCTCGCCCTGGTGGTTAGCTGGAAAATTACACAAAGGTAGACACCCAATGAAAAAGCCCCGGAGGAAATTCCTGCGGGGCTTTTTTATTTCTAAAAAACCATATTTAATCCAGGGAGAACCTTACCGTCACCCCGCTGCGAACATTGGTCGTCGGATATCCCTGCGTTGTTTTGGGTTCCTGGTGGCGGTAGTCGAAGAAGAAACGCAGTGACAACTGCTTATTCAGCTGATAAGTAGCCTGCGGCAAAATACTGACGGTCCGGTTACCCCTCGTTGGTTGCTGGGTTCCGGTAAACAGGTCGTATTGATTCGTTTCATCATCCCGGATGGAGAAATCGAATGTGATATCCAGACTGCCCGGTTCATTCGCACTTCGCCTGCCTGCCCGGCTACCCTGACTGCCGGGTTTCTGGTCATCTCTTTTCGTCCGGCTCTTTTTCTTGCGTTTCGAAGCGAGGAATCCAAAATCCACATCTTTGAGTTTGTAGCCGAAGCCTATGGTAACATCGGTTCCGACCGTTTCATCCAAAGTTGTCGTTCCAAGATCCAGCGATATTCGGCGCGAGTTGGCGTATTCAGCCTTGAAAGACATATTGTTTTTCAATCGTACATCGACTCCGAGCAAAGGACTGAACTGCTCCTGTATCTGCACATCAGGCACCCGGAAACGAGAGAAATAGTTGAGGTTCGGATTGGCCTCTTCATCAATGGTTGGCTCCGTAACGAGTTTGAACGGATCATCTACATCGTAGTTGTTGTTAGTTCTGAATGTACTGATAGACATCGTGCTTTTATAGCCATGGCTGATACTGATACTCTGGAAATACTCTTCAAACGGAGCCAGTTTGGCCAGGCCATTATAGGTGAGCCGCCAGTTGGGAGCCGGTAATGTTTTCAACAAAACATTGGTGAGGTAGTCGTCCGACACCTCGACCGTCCTGACATCTTTCCCGGTATAAACGGCCAGGAATGCAGGCAATAAAACGTCGGGATGTGTTCGTCCGTACCCTCTCGGATAGCCGGCCTCTGCGTTGTCCTCATCGTTGTGACTACCTCTGGGGTCGGAACTCAACCGGTTGGCAATTTCCACCCTGCCGTTGGAAAAAGACTCAAACAATCCGAACAAGTCTTTCTCAAACAATGTGTTGATGGCACCGAGGTAAGACACCTGAAAACTTCCGAAATCGGTAACGGCCTGGTGTTCCATTTCCTCCTGAAAGCGATTTTGCGGATTATCAGGATCGAGCAAAGTTCCCCGCCTGAAATTTTCCTCATGGTTTTCAGTTTTGGTTCGGTTAGCCTCAACATCGATCCGGAAATCCTTAAACGGTTCGATGGTCAATTTACCATCCATTCGCTGGGAGTAGGTTTGGGTGACCGGGTTAGGCTGGGTTTGGTCACCGGAAATCCACTGCCAGTTTTGGTACAGCCAGTCATTCTCCGTGTAATAGTCGCTTTGCTTAATGTTGGGCTGCATCCCGGTTACAAAGGCCCATCCGGGAGCCGTGAAACCCTGCATACCAAACAATTCGGTCGTTGGCATAAAACCCGGTATGGTCGTTCCGAAGTCTTCCTGATAGTTCAGACGAGCTTTCCGCAAGGCCATCAGCGGCCGGATGATGGCCCGCTCAACCTTGCTGGGTTCCCGGTTCCTGTTATCTTTTTTGCCTTTGTCCTTTTTGGCACCTTTGTCCGACTTGTCTCTCTTTCCTTTTTTCTTGTCTTTTTTATTCTTCCGGTCTGTTTTTTTATCGTCTTTGCTATTGGCGTCGTCTTTACTTTTATCGCCTCGTCTGGAAGCATCGTTTCTGTCGTTACGACTACTCGGCGAACGAGCACTGCGCGCACCTCTGGAGCGCGGCCGGGAATTTATTTTCTTCAGATAGGGGACGTAGTTGTAGAGTTTCTCAAAATCCAGATCCCCATTGATCTGTCGGGTTTGGCGGTTCGAAATGATATTTCCCTGCGCCTGGGCAGTTGGCCTCAAACTGGCTGCATCCCAGGTGTAATCTGCCTTATAACTTGCCTTCATCGATACCCAGTCGAGAAACGGAAAGTCGTCGAGGGGAACCTTATAAGTAGCATTGATGCCGTGTCGGTAACTTTTGTTTCGACCAAAATTTTTCAGATTGGACCAGATGGAGTCCCGGCGGTGCTGCCCGATATCCGCGATGTACAGCGGGTCCGTGGGATCGAGCATATTTTGCTGTTGCATTTTCACCTCGTCCGGTTCATCAATAACGGCGTTGTTGTTCGCATTGAACTGCAGCTTGAGGTTACGGGTCAGGTCCCATTGTACATCGTAGGTTCTGTTCCAAAGGAACTGCTTGTTGTAATAGGTATTAAACAACGGGTTGTCCCCTGCGAAACGATATTTGACCACATTGAAGCGCCGGTCAAGATCGGTGCTGAAAGCGAAAGAGTTTGGCAAAGGGTTGAGGTTCATGTTGGCCAAAAACTTCAGATGTTTGCTTTTGATCACCTTTTTCAATGGTTCAATGTAGGTGACCGGTCGCGTGTAGTTATAGTCCAGTGCTCCTCTTCGCCGGGTCAGCACATCGCTCTCCACGATCGGGTCTCGCTGGTCTGTTTCATCAAAAGCATACGTGAGGCTGAAGTTCGAAATATCCCAGGGCATCGGGGGTTTGTCCGATCGGGTTCGTTCTTTCCTGACGTTGGTAAAATTGTAGCTTTTGATGGTTTTGACCGTTTGGGCTACATCCCTGATCGAATCCCGTTCAAACCGGCTCAGGTCATCATCTCTCAGTTTATCTTTCAATTCGATATCCAAATCGTAGGGGTCAAACTGAGGGGTACTTGATTCTTTTGAATATTGGAAATAAAAAGGCAGGGACAGCCCTGTTTTTTCGGGTAAAAACTTCGACAGCTCAAAGGTGCCCGCCACGTCGTACTGAAGTTTTCTTTCTTTTTGCCGGTCGTTCAATTGTTGATCGAGGCCACCAAAACCGATGCTGCTGGCCTGTATGGAAGAACTCAGTGTGCCAAAATCAGCCAGGGACAGATCGAGGCGGGCAATACCAGCCACACCACCCCTTTCATCCAGCCCGAAGGCCCGCAACTCATTCACCCAAATTTCGATACTTTTGGAATCGGCAGGATCACAATCACCACTGGGTGCCAGTGGATTTCTCACCCCGATCATCACGGTTTTCACAATACCGAGGTTGGGGTTCCCCCTGATCCTCAGGATAGCGTCTGGTCGGTCGGGGTCGATCGTTTCTACAGCCTGAAACAACTCACCGATGGATACTTCCGAGTTCTTGTTTCGTTCATTTTTAAGTTGTTTGAGTATTTCAAAATCAATAGAGATGTCGTTTTCTTCCGGCCACACCAATCGTTGGTATTCTTCCGTTTGGCTCTGGGTAATTGGGGAACTCTCATCGGAAAGGGTGATCGGTATTTCGTACTCGTAAAAGTTGCTGTTGATGTCGCTACCGATCCGAATAAACACGTTCAAATCGCCGGTTTCCACATCGCCATCACCGACACCACAGTTCCTCGTTTTTTCTGCATGGAGGAACATTTTCAATTTCCTGAGCACCCGCAAATCCAGGTTAACATTTTTGAAAATACCCCTTGCGTCACCGTCTTCCAGATCGCATATCCGAACCGACAGCGCCTGCTCGTTCTGGAGGGCGCTCAAATTGACCCCCAAAGCCTGCTCCCGGCTGATGCCCGGCGGCAGCGTGTAGCCAAATGGTATCCTTTCAATGTTTTCCTCAATATTGACCGCATTGATGTCGAAAGAAGTTTCATCCAGTTCTTCCGGGTCGAATCCAAAACAAGATTCGTCAGCCAGTTGCCGGTTATAACGACGCCACTGACTCCGCACCAATTCCAGGGTGGCAAAGCGCAATTTTACCGGTTTCTCAAATCCTTTCACATACATCCGCATAAACCGGATAGAACGAAAGTCGCGGATACCACCTACCCGGCGGAAATAAGGGTTCGTTTCGAGCAGGTTTAAAGGTACCCGGAAACGGTAGTAAACCCGGCCACTCGGGCTCACCCGGCTCTCGGTAATAAAAGGGTTTTCGTTGATATTCATCCCCCGGCCATTGGCCTCGTTCGGATCGTATTCAATGGGGATTCTGTATTCAAAATAACTTTCTGTTTCGTTGACGGTACGGTCACCATCCAAATCCTCTCCGTCGGGTACAGTGGTTGCCGAACGGGTCAGGGCCTGCCCCTGATTGATGGGCGTATTGCCTTCCAGTCCAAAGAAGCGGTCGTATCGCCTGGAAATAGCAGTTCCGGCGGGATAATCCCTGAAGTGCAAAAAGTTATCGTTGGATGGGTCGTCGATAAATGCCTGTTGGGCGTTGACGTCCAATCCGGCCCGAATGGCGTCGAGGTAGTCACTGAACTTTCTCTGCTCCGCCGTGTCGATCAAACCATCCAGACCAACGTCCTGTGCTTCCCTGTTTGCCGGATCGGTGTCAAAATTATTGACAATCTGTGGGTTGAGCGGAATTTGCCCCCAGGCTGTTTCCGTTGAGCGCAGCCCCTGGGTATTGGGGCCAGGCAATCCGTTTTCAAAAAACTTTCTGGAGTCGGGCATGATATCTTCGGAAATGTTTCCAAAGTTGATGATCAGTTCCCCATTCATACCGCCATCAGCCGCATCGGGGTTGCCCGCCACCTGGCCGGTGGTATCCATGTAAGGGCTCATCATCCAAAACTCCAAAAACTCAATATTGGAGGATTGGAAGTCGTTGGTCGTCACGTGGCGGGTCATACCGGCCCACCGGCTTTTTGGATCTTTTAGCGTACCGTCGGGATTCATACCGGCAGAATATTCCGTCCCATTTGGCAGTTCGTAGTTGTAGGGTCCGCGCCGGGTCGGGTCGTAGGCAATGTCGAGCGAACGCAGGAGCTGGGCTCCAAAAGTATTTTGCTGGGTTCGGTTGGGGAAAACCTCAGTTTGATTGATAATGATCGAGTAAGGGTTTCGGGCATCGTTTGGAATACCATCTACACTTTGATCGATACTGTACCAGCTCAGGTGCGCCCGGTTCACACCGGCCAGTACGTTATCATTCAAATAAGCCTCCGGGTACATGGGGTTGGCTGCCGATTGGTCATCGCGCGGAACACTGGACATCATCCAGCCATTGACACCGACGAAGGGGTTGGTCAGGTTGATAGGCGTGACCGCACCTTCAAAGTCATCGACATAAACCACCCCCCCTTTTTCATCATCATTGGCAGAATTCTCGTTGATTGCCCGGGCGTGTCCGGGGCGGAGGGCCGCCGTTTCTGCGGTGAAATTAATGGTAGACATCTCCTTGGTGGAGATCAACGGAAGTTTATCGACCAGGCGGGTCAACATCGGAATTTCATTGCTGTAGTTCACATCAAAACCATAGATGCGGTTGTTGATCGGATCGTCACCGATGTTTACTTTTTGGGTAAAGGGCCGCTCGAACAGGTGCAGATAGGTGGCTCCGAGGGTCAGGTTTTTATTCATTTCATAATCCGCCCGCACCCCTAACATGGTTTTGGTTTGAAAACCAAACAGCGAGTTGTCCTCAAATTCTATTTTGATCGGCGCTCCCGAATTAAGGTATATATCGTTGATGATACGCACCCGGCCGGTCTGAGCCTCTACCGTATAATCCTGTCCTTCTCTCAGCAGCGTTCCTCCGGAATAAACGCGGATGGATTCAGGAGGAATGTTAAATGCACCAAGGGATATTTCGGAAGTAACACTCGATTTATAACTACCCTTGATAATGAACCGGTTAAATTCCTGGAATTCCCTGGCATTGAACAAGGTCTGACTGTAAAGCGTGTCGTAAACGAAGCGGCGCTTATCAGCCGGATTGGTCAACTCCCTGTTCAGTGCGCTGCCGAATGGCTCCAATACCGGGAACATGATCCGACCGTTCCGGGTATTGATCGTCAGCCCCTCAACGAAGTCGAACACTCCGTCGGGAACCGGATCCCCCTGCACGTTTAATTGATCAAGGTTAAAAATGCGGAGCAGCGGTTTGTCGGAAATCCCTTCCGCCGGCATGAATTGTTTGATTCCCTCGCCGGGGTCTTCGTAATAAATACCCAGTTCGAAGTCCTCCCTGGCCACATTATAAGCACCGATGTTGTAGATGTTTTTCATCATCAAATCCCAAGTCGGCAAATCAACCGGCTGGATGGTACTTTTGAGCATTTTCACGAAAAGAACATTTTGGGTAACGGAGTCCGTTGCCCGTTCTTCATCTTCGGCGATCTCCCCGACCTTGTACAGTTCATCCTGGTAAAAATATTCGAATGCAACTCCCACCACCTGATCAGGCTGAATATTAACATTGAGCGAAACGAAACCAAGCTGTGGGTGGAAAGTATATTCGGTAGGTGACAACTGGCGGGCCGTTACCTTTTCAAAATCACGGCCTTGCTGCAACCCTTTTTCCCGCAGGACATTCACGATCCGGTTCACCTCTTTCGACCGGGGGTCATTGACAATTTCACTGTAGAGACTGTTGGCATTATTGGCCGGAAGCGCGTTGCCGTTCAGGTCGGTTGCAAAAGGAACTGCCCTGGGCTGTTGTTCGGGGTTGGTAAACAGGGCCGTTTCCCCCAAATCGGAAAGGGCTACAATATCCCGGATATTTTCAGTCGAGTTTCGGGTATCCGTTACCCATACCTGAATATTTTTTATGTCAAACAATGTCCGGACAACGGGCATTTCCGCCAGGGCTGCTTCGAAGTTATCCCGGTTATAGTGCGTCAGGAAAAAGTGGCGGTTTTCGTCGTACTCATCCGCTTTGACTTCGTATTCCTGAAACTGGCTGCCACCTTCGAGGGTAATCGACTCCCGTTCTGATTTCTGCTGAGAAGCGACCATGTTCAGTCGCAGGCGGCCAAATTGCAACTCCGTTTTGATACCAAACAAACTTTGGCTACCCTGGATCAGGGTTCCCCGCAGTGGCAGGCTGACGTTCCCCGCTTCGATCTTTTTGATGATATCATCTTCCCCAAACTGGTCGGTGTTATACTCGAGCTTCATGGTATTGTCGAAGTCGAAAGTTGCCTGGGTGTTGTAGTTGGTGTTGAGTTTTAGTTTTTCCCCGATTTTTCCATCCACGTTCATCTGGATCGCCATGTCAAAATCGAAGCCCCCCTGCCGTTGCTGACGCTGAGGGAGCGTGGGGTTTTGGGTATTATTGAACTCGACCCCGAAGGTCAGGTCTATATTTCCCTGGGGTTTTATATCGACCTCGGTTCCACCAAATAATCGTTCGATCATCTGGTCTTTGATATCTATTTTGGAAAGTGGATCCAGGCGGCCGGAAGTCCCCCTCCCCGAACTATTGCCGGAAAGGGCATTAAAATATTCCCGCTCCTGCTGCTCGCCCTGATAATCCAGATACTCCTGGAAGGTCATGTAGGTCGGTGGGCGGAAATAATCGTTTCCTATTTTTTCAGTGATGATATAATTCCCTGTTTCAGGGTCGAATTCGACCGATTGCTCAATGACCGAGGGGTCCTGGAGGTCGAAGGGGTTTTGGCTGCTATTGTTGAGGAAGTCTCCGGTCCGGTCTTGCAGGGGGATTGTATCCTGCGGGCTTACAGCCAATGCTTCCAGGGAAGTAACTTTAGCGGGGGTGTCAGTCTGCACATGGGATGCCAGGATGAACTCGGGCGTGTAGGGGTCTTCCGGCATGTTCGAACTACCTTCCATTTGGACGTTCAGAACAGCCACCAACAACACCGTCAAACTTCCAGCAAGTAAAAATCTCTTCTTCATAACAATAAGGGTAAAAACAAACCTTCCAATGGGAATTTGAATGATATTGGTTATTCATTAACCAACCTGATTACAGTTTTTTATTCGATACCGATTCAATACGGAACAGGCAGGCGATGTGCCAGGCACATCATCTCAGAAATGAATCCTTTACGAAATGGAATGGGAATGGTTGAGTAAAGTCTAAATAAGTTTGATGTTTTTTCGTAAAATGAAATCAGATCTTGCCGTTCGCCCGCCCCAATCAATGTTTCAAAAACGACGTTCGGGTTTCTATTTTTCTTTGGCCCAAGATTTTAACAGTTGATAAAATGATAATAGCCGGTAAAGCATGTCCGAATCAAAAAGGCATGCACAATGTGTTGCGAATCTCTCATTAAGACAACTGTTTCAAAGCTAAGCGGATCAGATCCTCCACACTTCCTATACCTGGGTGCTCTTTCAGTGCTTTATTCAGGGCCTTTTGCGCCTGAATTTTGTTGATCTGTAAAGATATCAGGGCTGATAACGCTTCCTCCCGGATTGTATTGTTTGCAGGGGAGGTCGGAATGGTCATTTCACCTCCAGATTTTATCAATTTATTTTTCAAGTCTAAAATGATCTGCTTGGCGGTCTTGCTGCCAATCCCTTTCACCTTTCGCAACGACGCCTCGTTTTCGGAGATAATGGCCATTCTCAACTCATCCGGCATGAGGGTAGAGAGGATGACCTGTGCCGTGGAAGGCCCGACTCCGGAAACAGAGAGCAAATGCACAAAAAGGTTGCGCTCCTCATCGTCCGCAAACCCAAACAGCGTTTGCGAGTCCTCCTTTACGTGGAAATAAGTTAAAATTTTAACCTGCTCCAGCTTTTCAATCTTAGCATAAGTATTGAGGCTAATGTGGATATAATAGCCAATACCGCCTGCCTCTACCACTACGTAAGTAGGCGTTTTAAATGCAATCAAGCCTTTTATGTAAGTAATCATCAGATCAACCCTATGGTGTGCAGCCTACCTTCGGCACGACGTAAACAGCTATAGACCAACCGGTTAGAAACAAAGCGAAGTTGCCTGGTATTTCTTTGGTGGTCAGCACATCGAAATGCCGGAAGCAGCCGCAGGTTTACAAGCTATTTTATTCTGTCCACCAAATTTTCAAAAAACGGGGCGAAAGTACACAATTCAGAAATGCTGTGTAGTTCGCCGAACGGCTATTCTTTTTTTACCAGACAGATCGGGAAGGAAGTTCGGTTCATGTAGTACCATAGCCTGCGGGTTGATACATTTGCCGGGCTTGCTGTTCCTGCCTGCCGGGCCCGATGGAGGATAGCCAGTTGCGCTTCAGTCTGGCAAAAACAAAAAGACAGCGTCAAATGAATACAAAAAAACGGAAGTTTGTGGCCTACCTTTTTCAAAGACATGCAATACAATATTGAACAAATAGCCGGATTGACGAATGGTGTTTTTTTAAACGACCACCTATATCCCGCCCAAATCGAACACATTTTATTGGATAGCCGCCAGATCATTTTCCCGGCCAGCTCCCTGTTTGTAGCGCTACAGGGAAGGCAGTTTGACGGGCACGAGTTCCTGTCAGCAACCTATCAGGACGGAGTAAGAAACTTTCTCGTTTCAAAAAAAGTAGCCTGTGAGAGGTTGCCCGGTGCCAATTTTATTTTTGTTGAAAACACGGGAACAGCTTTCCAGCGCCTGGCCGCCCACCACCGCCGCTCGTTTTCCCTGCCGGTTATTGGCATTACGGGCAGCAACGGAAAAACCATCGTCAAAGAATGGCTGTTCCAGTTGCTTCACCCCGACTACCACATCGTTCGCAGCCCGAAAAGTTACAACTCCCAGACAGGGGTGCCGCTTTCCGTCCTGCAGATCAATGCCGGGCACAACCTGGCCATTTTCGAAGCGGGCATTTCCCAGATGGGAGAAATGGAGAAACTCGCCCCCATCATCCGCCCTGACATTGGCATCTTTACTACGCTGGGTGAGGCCCATAGTGAAGGATTCCCGGACCCCGTGACCAAACTCCGGGAGAAACTAAAACTTTTTGCCGGAGCAAAGGCCCTGCTGTATTGCTGCGATGACGATCTGGTTGACAGAGAAATTGAAGCCTGGAGAACCGAAACCGGCCGGTCGATCAAATTAATTAAATGGTCGGCCAAAAACAAACCGGCCCTTTTTCAACTCAAAAAAATAAACCGTACCCTCACCCAAACCACGATCGAAATCCAGCCGGGCCCGACATTCACTATCCCTTTCACAGACGAAGCCTCGGTTGAAAATGCGACCCACTGCGGGGTATTGATGAAACATCTGGGTGTAGAAGATGCGGTGATCGCAAAACGGATGAGCCGGCTGGAGCAAGTAGCGATGCGGCTGGAACTAAAAGAAGGCACCAATGGATGTACCATCATCAACGACAGCTACAATTCGGACCTGACTTCCCTGCGAATCGCACTCGATTTTTTAGCCCAGCAAAGCAAAACCCCGTGGCGCACCCTCATCCTTTCCGACTTGTTTCAAACCGGACAATCTTCGGAAAAACTATATCAGGTTGTAGCGCAGCTTTTGA
>JBFIJS010000060.1:0-11298 GCA_041600595.1 Saprospiraceae bacterium
GGCAACCGGTTTTGTTGTTTCAGACATATTACTAAACGTACCAGGGTATCCAATCTTATTTGAATCCCCAGTCGAACTGGTCGAGGTGAAGCAAACTAAGTTCCAACAGTTTCATGCTGTTCTCGACATCCGATTTATGAACCATCTCAATGACTGAATGGATATGGCGGGTCGGAATGGAAATAGCCCCGGCAATTGATCCATGCTTACCGTACCGTTGCAGGCCCATAGTGTCGGTCGATCCTGCCGTTAATATTTCCGCCTGCCAGTTGATGTTATTTTTATTGGCTAAATCTTTCAGGTAATTGACCATTCGATAGTCACAAATCGTGGTACCGTCCATTACTTTTATGGCCGTTCCGTGCCCCAGTTTAGTGATCACCTCATGGGGCATCGCCGCCGGGATATCGAAAGCAATCGTTGTATCAAGGCCGATGCCGAAATCAGGATCGATACGATGGGCCGCAGAAATGGCCCCCCGCAACCCTACCTCTTCCTGCACCGTAAACACTCCGTAAATATCGTAAGGCACCTCTTTGTCTTTTAAAGAACGAAGTACCTCGAGCAGAATAAAAACCGAGATTCGGTTATCGATGCTTTTACTGTTGATACAATCACCAATTTCGATCAGTTCCCGTTCCCGGGTAATTGGATCGCCAACAGATACCCACTTCACGACGTCCTCTCTTTTCATTCCCAAATCAACAAAATAGTCTTGCACCTGTGGCGCTTTATTGCGCTCATCCGGTTTCATAATGTGAATTGGTTTGGACCCCATTACACCTACCAGATCCTTTTTACCGTGGACAACGACCCGCTGGGCGGTCAGGGTTTTAGGATCAAAACCACCCAGGGTGTGAATGCGTATAAAGCCATCATCATCAATATGTGTAACAATGAAACTGATCTCATCGAGATGGGCAGCGACCATTACTTTTTTTGGCTGACGTCCTTTTTTGAAAGCAATAATACTTCCCATATTGTCGACAGTTACATTGTCGACCAATGGGGTTACCTCCCGAAGCACCAGTTCCCGAATGGGTTGTTCAAATCCCGGTGCACCCGGTGTTTCACATATATTTTTGAGTAATGGAATATTGATCATACGGTACATTTTAAAATAACTCAATTGTTTTTTGGAAAAAGGCGAAGTTACTGGATGTCGGTATTTAATATGTAGAATAAATGAATGATTTTAGGACTTTTGCAAGCTTGTTCCATAGTCTTCGTTCAGGGTAAAGCCTGGTAAAAATACATAGCAGGTACTTTGACCTACGCTCTGACTGAGAAAAGATACGCCAAAAGCAGTATGTCCTTATTGAAGAAATTAGCGGGAGAAACAGCCATTTATGGCTTGAGCAGCATCGTTGGTCGGGTGTTGAACTATTTTCTGGTGCCGCTATATACCAGTCTTTTTGTAAAAGAAGAGTACGGTATTGTTACCCAACTATACGCCACGGTTGCTTTTCTGATGGTCATTTTCATTTATCGGATGGACACTGCTTTTTTTAGGTTTGGTACAGAAAAGGAGGGGCGTGAAAAGGTTTACTCTACAACCTTTTGGTCGGTAGCCTTCTCCGCCATTTTGTTCTCTTCCCTGATATTGCTGTTTGCCGAGCCAATCGCCGATTGGTATGCTCTACCTGTTGAAGGCACAAGTTATATCCGGATATTCGGGTTGGTGCTGGCGTACGATACCCTGAGTGAAATCCCCTTAGCCAAATTAAGGCTGGAGAGCAGGCCCCTGCGGTTTGCAACGATCCGCTTGGTCGGTATTGGCCTCAACATGGCGCTGAACCTTTTCTTTTTACTGGGCTGCCCGTGGTTGATGGAAAATGGGTACGGAGGTGATTTCTTGCGGTCCATTTACAATCCTTTTTGGGGGATAAAATACATTTTCATTTCCAATTTGATAGCCAGTCTGGCCGTACTCCTGCTACTGTTACCGGAGATCAGGCAAGTGAACTGGCAATTTAGCATTGAACAATGGAAAACAATGGCCATTTACGCCGCCCCTCTGGTACTGGCCAGCCTGGCTGGCATTGTCAACGAGATGATTGACCGGGAGCTGTTGGTTAGGTACCTGCCCTACGACATCGAAACAAACCGGGGTGAGCAGGGGGTTTACTCAGCCTGTTATAAACTGGCGATGATGATGAGTCTTTTTACGCAGGCCTTTCGATACGCAGCCGAACCCTTCTTTTTTGCCAACGCCAAAAACAAGGATGCCAGGCAACTATACGCTGATGTAACCAAGTATTTCACCATTGCCGGAGCAATCGCCTTCTTATCTATTACCTTTTATATTGACATCCTGAAAAAGTATTTTCTGTTAAACGAACAATACTGGGCTGGTCTTGGTATTGTTCCGATTTTACTAATGGCCAACTTATTTTTAGGACTTTATTATAACGTGTCGATCTGGTACAAACTCACCGACCAAACCAGTAAGGGAGGGTGGATTGCTTTGGGAGGAGCCGTGATTACGATTGTTCTAAACCTATGGTGGATCCCAACCATTGGCTATTTTGGTTCTGCCTGGGCGACCCTGGTCTGCTATTTCTCAATGACTTTAGCCTGCTGGCTTTGGGGTAAAAAATATTATCCCATTCCTTACGACCTGCCCAGGATTGGGTTTTACATTCTGTTTCCGTTGCTATTATTTGCTATCAGCCAATTTGGCAAAAGCCGGATGGATTTGGATCAACATTTGGTTTACACTTGCAATTCATTGTTGTTTGTTGGATTTCTTTTATTAACTTGGCGGCTTGAAAAAAAGAAGCTTTTACAAACACCTTGATCCTACCCTATTATTTTAATAATTACATACTAAGTCATTCATTATCAATTTTTTAAGCAGGCAGATAAAAAATAATACCCTCATGGGTTGTAAACGAGCTGTACTTTTGGCAATTTTGTACTTGCTTCGTGACCTATCATTTCTTTGCCCGTCAAACACTGTAATCCGCAAACATGAACGAAATCGCTTAATATCCATCACTGGTAGTAATGCTACTAGTTATAGAATCGAATTTTTTCGGCTAAAAACATTTTAAAATGAAAAATCTCAAACTAATCCTATTGTTATTGCTGCTACCGGCATTAACATACTCCCAAGACGACAGTGACTATACAGAAACACAGGTTGATACTTCTAAATCTGGAAGTGGCGAATGGTCAGCAGGTGTTTTTTTAGGATATTCCAACTATTTGGGTGACCTGGTTGTGCCAACCTTTACTTTTAACGATGCCAGTGCCGCCTTTGGAATCTTTGTAAAAAACCAGATTTCTCACCGGTTCGGGTTGAGAGGTAATCTCTATTATGGCAAATTGAAGGGATCTGATCTTAACTACGAGAGGTTAAGTGTTCGAGGTAGCTCTTTTGAAACCTCAATTGTAGAATTGGCCATAAGAGGGGAATATGACTTTCGCAGGAAAGAAAACTATAATAGTGATAGTGGAGAAACTGAGTTTACCCAGAGTGGTAAATTCAAGAAAAAAATTATTCCTTACATCTTTTTGGGAGTGGGAGCCGCCTTCCTCAACCCGGATGTATCTTATGGCACGGGAGGAGACCTTGAAGAGGACTTCTCCAATGCTCACCTGGCTATTCCGATCGGTGCTGGTCTCAGAATCGACCTCAGCCGCAAACTGTACTTAGGACTGGAATGGGGACAACGACTCACATTCACTGATTATCTTGATGGCGTCTCCCTGTCCGGGGATGATGGAGACAACGATGTTTACGTAGTAGGAGGAATCACCCTCGGCATGCGTTTCGTCGATAAGGATTCCGACAATGATGGCATTGCTGACGACCAGGACAAATGCCCAACAGTGCCAGGCCCAATTGCCCTGGGAGGTTGCCCGGATTCTGATGGTGACGGCCTTGCAGACCGTGACGACAACTGCCCCAATGAACCTGGCGATATTAGCCACAATGGCTGCCCTGACCGCGACGGTGACGGCATTCCGGATCATGTAGACGATTGTCCGGACACTGCTGGCCTTCGCAGGTTTTCCGGCTGCCCGGATACAGACAATGATGGTATCGTCGATAAAGAAGACAGCTGCCCGACTGTACCGGGTATCCCAGCCATGAACGGTTGTCCCGATTCTGACCGGGATGGCATTACGGATGACAAAGACAACTGCCCTGAAATACCGGGTACAGCTGAGCACGGAGGGTGCCCAGATTCTGATGACGATGGTATTGCCGACAATGAAGACCGGTGCCCAAACATTCCTGGTGTCAGAAAATTTGATGGCTGCCCTGATACGGATAACGACGGCATTCCTGACAATACGGATAAGTGCCCAACACTACCTGGACCTGTAGAGAATAATGGCTGTCCCGATATATTAGCCGAAGACAAAGCGGTGCTCGACATGGCCATGCAGAACGTAAACTTCGAAACCGGTAGCGCAAGGTTACTTTCTTCCTCTAAAACGATACTTAATCAAATCGCTGAAATTGTTGTCAGATACCCTGGTTACAATTTATATATTGATGGTTACACTGACAATGTTGGCAATGACTTCGCCAACCAGCAACTATCCGAAAATCGTACAAAAGCTTGTGCCGATTACCTGATAAGCAAGGGTGTATCAAGATCCATTCTGATAACCAAAGGACATGGAGAGAATGACCCGATAGCTGATAACAGCACAGCTGCTGGCCGTAAAAAGAACCGGAGGGTTACATTCCGTTTGGAGCCTAAGTAACGACTACTGAATCAAAAAAAGCCCCCTTCAGAGAACACTTCCGAAGGGGGCTTTTTAGTTCTGTGACTCCCGGATCACCCCGAAAACTGGGACAGAAAAACCGGAACATTTTTTCAGAGGCCCTAAGGCACCAGCCAAAATAAAAAGAGAGCCTGGTTAAAAACCCAGCATATCCTCCATCCCAAAGACTCCTTTCTTCCCAATAATCCATTCAGCCGCAGACAAGGCTCCACTGGCAAAACCTTCTCTCGAGTAAGCCACGTGACTAATCTCCAATTCATCAATATCAGAGAACCATTTGATCTTGTGTGTGCCGGGCACTTCATCCATACGTCTGGAGGTGATCATTATTTTTGCATCATCAGCGATAGCGTTTTTCAGTCCGTCTTTTCCAGTATCCTCCTCCAGCCGTGCTTCCCAACCGCTTTTGTTTTTGATTTTGTCAAGTATCCCTTCAGCCAGAGAGATGGCAGTTCCGCTCGGATAGTCCAGCTTCTCCACATGGTGAATCTCCTCCATTGACACCTCGTATTGAGTTCGTCCATTCATCAATTGTGCTAAATACTTGTTTAAGGCAAAAAAAATATTAACTCCAATGCTAAAATTGGAAGCATACAGAAATGTACCGTCATTTTTCAAGCATAGTTTTTTTGCATCGTCATACTTCTCCAGCCATCCCGTAGTACCACTGACCACAGGCAGTCCTGTTTCCAGGCAAATACTGATGTTTTGGAAGGCCGTTTCGGGTCGGCTAAACTCAATGGCAACATCAGCTCGTTTTAAATTTTGTTTGTTTAAACTTCCTGCATTTTCTTTTGTTATGCGTAATATCACCTTATGTCCTTTTGACACAGCTATTTTTTCAATGGTTTTTCCCATTTTACCGTATCCTAATAGTGCAATTTTCATGTTGGAAATATTTATTTTATTAGATTTGCGTGACCAAATTAAGCCCAATAGTCCAAAAGATTGATTTTTGTTGTTTTACAAGCCGCTCTTTGGCTTATCGTTGCCCCTCCTTTTGGAGGGGCATTTCTATTTGAGACAAAATTGTATTTCCTCAATTTGTTCAGGCGTTGTTATTTTTAGCCGAGTTCTCAGACCTCAACACAGAAGCCTACCAATTCCTTCTGATCCCGAAATAAAACAACTTTGTCGGAAAGTAGTATTGATAAATGCCTAATTTCCGATGTTTGCGTTTCAAAACAATCAAAGATCAGGTCAAAAAAATCGAAATCGCAAGATGTCCAAATCACCCAACAAACAACCAGGCAGCGACAGGGCAATGCCAAAGAAGAAAAAGAAAAGCCCCAAAAGAAACTACCGGCAACTCATTATAAGTCTGCTCGTAGGCTTAGCTCTGATCGCCTTTATTTTACCCGATCTTTTACCTTTGTTTTCCGGTGGGTCGGGAGGAAGGTCTTCTATTCCACCCAACCCAAATTCCAATACTTCATCAACAATGCCCGAGCCCAGTTTCACAAAAGAAGGCGAGCTTTCCATCATTAGTAATACGACAGGCGAGATTATTAAAAAAATTGATATTGAGAAAGCAGATAACGATATGGAAAGAGCATTCGGCATGATGTACCGAAAGTCAATGCAAGATACCCGGGGCATGCTCTTCCTTTTTGAAGAACCAAAGCCACAGTCGTTCTGGATGAAGAACACTTACATCCCTCTTGACATTATTTACATTGACGAAAACAAAAAAATAACCACGATTCACCCCAACGCAACTCCATTATCCGAATCCTCCCTTCCCTCTAAAGGCAATGCTCAATTCGTTCTCGAGGTAAGAGGTGGGTTCTGTCAGGACTATGGTGTCCAGGTGGGAGACTCAATCGACTGGAACTAAAACATCCCTGATGTTCCAGACTGGATTATGGATTTGAACTTCATAATCCCCTCTCAACGATAACTGTCAATATACAGATGATACCGGTTTATCAGGTTGATGAGGGTTGACACCGCAGCATAAATTCAGCAAATCTTAGAATGTTTACCCATTCCTCTACCCCTCTCTCAATGAGCATCGATCATTGTTAAATCAATATTTCCGGCACCTCCGGATTAAAGAATATTTCTTTTTGATTATTCTTTACGCACTGAGGTAGCACAACAAAAAACGGGTTATGCTTTCAATCAATTCTTCCTTCTATCCTGTTTTAGCGCTTTTCGTTTTTTCACTTACCGCTTGTTTTGCCCCGCAAAAGGTGATCAAGATGGAATCAGCTGAAAGTCAAACGATAAAATGGAATTATGGGAGAGAAGTTGTTTTGATAAAAAAAGGCGACCTGGAAGCACGAATCTTTTTTGATGAATACACCAAAAAAGACCTGATTTTCGATGTTGAGGTCGTAAATCTGGGAGAAACGGAAGTCTTGCTCCAACCCGAAAATATTTTTTTCCTTTCCGACAGTGGGGAAAAAGGCTGGGCATACGATCCCGAGCAAGAAATTTTTGGGGAACAAATGGCCGCCAGTCGCAGGGATGCAGGAGCCAAAAACGCCGCCGTGCTTGTCGGAGTGGCAGCAGTAGCCACCATTGTGGCAGTGGCAGCAACCAGCGATGACGACGATGATAATGACCTGGATCTGGGCGGTGATACTTTTGTTTACGTGAATACTACGGTGCCTCCTGTACCGCTGGAATACCGCCCGCCAAATATCAATTTCTGGAAAGACTATGCCTTAAGAAAAACCACCCTGGAAAAAGGATATAAAGTCGGTGGCAAGGTGGTATTCCCGAGAGCTGATATGGTCAGGAGCTTTACCATTGTGGTACCGGTCGGTGGTGTTGAGTTAAAAGCAAGTTTCCATCAACGACTTTTCCAACCTTAAAAGCACACCTATCTACAACTTCTGAATGACGAAATTCAAACCCGCCGGCTATCCCTGTAGCAGAGAAGATTCATCATGTCAGGCCCTCGTCCACAACTTTCTCTTTTTTAAAAAATTCTTATTGGCATTGATAAAAAACACCCCGGTTAGCAGCAGAGCTGCAGCTACTAAGGATTGATTGGAAACAACTTCGCTATTGAATCCCCATCCCAGCAGCAAAGCAACAACCGGATTGACGTAAGTGGCAGTAGACACCTTATCCGGGGTTGTTTTGAGTAATAGATAATTAAAGGCGGAAAAAGCAATGAAAGCTCCAAAAAAAGTGAGGTACAACCAGGACAAAACTCCGCGCCGGGTAAGCCTCGCCATATCCATTTCCAATGCTTCGCCTGTGGTTATGCTCAACAGTAACAACATTATTCCACCTAACAACATCTGCATCGAAGCGCCCAGAATCCTGGATTCCGGAAGTGGAATTTTGGAGATCTTGACCGTCGCAAAACCCCAACCCAATACACACAACAGGATGACTGCCACCCCTTTTAACATATCGTCACTCGAAGTGAACTGATCTTGTGCAACCAGCAGTACCATCCCTCCCAGTCCAATAAAAACACCGATCAATGTGCGGGTAGAGGGCTTTTTATCGTGCATGGCCCACATCATCATGACCGTAACCAGCGGTTGTGCAGAAATAATCAGCGCTGCGATCCCCGAATCAAGATAATTCAGAGCCCACACGGCACCTCCATTACCGATAAAGAAAAAGAAGAGCCCCATCAAAGCCGCACTTTTCCAATGTTCGAATGTAGGCCGCTCGGCCCCAAAGATCAGGCTAACTATAAACAACAATGCCCCGGCGACAAAGAAACGGCTACCACACATTAAAAAAGTCGGAATATCCCGGATAGCGTACCAATTGGCCAGATAAGTCGATCCCCAAACTATATATATGATATCAAAAGCAACAGGGATCAATACACGATCGGATGTAAGGTTTTTCATATTTCCTGGATCACATTAACCGGATTAATCACAACACCCCGGCCTTCTTATTGGAAGACCAGGGTGCTTAAATCTATCAGCGGTTGATGTTATTTTCAAGCAAGCGCAGGCTTCATAGCCTGTGTTAAGTACCATTGTGCGCCTCCGTTATTTCAAAAAAAGTTTACAGATTCGTTTGCACACCTTCGGGAATGGTTACTTTATTTTTTTGAAAAAAAATGCCCCGGGAATACCGGGGCAAGCAAGTTAACGCTAATAATATTTTATAGTTCGGATGTCCGTGGAAACTTATGCCCGAATCGCTTCAGCAGCTTCGTACATTTTCTGCAACTTGCGACGGGCAAAGAAAATACGGCTTTTGATCGTACCTAAAGGTGCATCCAGCTTTTCAGCGATCTCGTCGTATTTATAACCTTTGTAAGCCATCCAGAAAGGACGCTTAAAGTCTTCCGGCAGCGCGCTCACCATCCGCAACAATTCCTTATATGCCATCCGGGTCTCGCCGTCATTTTCAATTGATTGGCTTCCTGAATTAATATAGTAGTTGTTGGGCGTTTGATCGAGGATGGTTCCCCGCCGCACTTTTTTCCGGTAATTGTTGATAAAGATGTTCCGCATGATGGTTACGGCCCATGCTTTAAAATTGGTGTCTTGTTGAAACTTATCAGCATTAGAGATGATTCGCAGAGCCGTATCTTGATACAGGTCGTGCGCATCAGTTTCGTTGCCAGTCAGTTTTAAGGAGAAGGCCCGCAATGAGTTACTGACCTTGTCTAGTTGTTGATATATGCTATTCGCCATGGTTGGGTGATTTTATCAGTTAAGCAATACTTGTTGTAGCGTTCAAAAGGATGAAATAAAAAGGTGATAGTTGATTTTGTGAACAGTTAACCTTTTAATTAACCCCTAATTTTAACACGTTTGTAATTATTTTTTACAAATCTACTATTTAGACGAATTCAATGCAAATATATTTTGCAATTTAGACTAAATCTGAACTTTTTTAAAAATTTCTTAACACTTTTCCCTTAGTTCTACTCCTTTTACTTCGGTTTTAAACCCAATCCTGTCATCTGACAGCGCTTTTTATTAAATGAATAATAAGAGTTCTAAACAAATGGCATGTAAATGGCGTTTACAGGATGCTACAAAAGAAGGCTCTATCTCCTAAAAATGTAAATTTTATCTACAAAACGGTAGAATCCATAGAAATTTGCCAGGAAAAAATACGCAGGAAAAAAAATGACTGAATTCAATTACGACGCATCCAATTTTAATTTGGCTGAGAACCTACGGTCGCTCCGCAAGAGAATGAAGTGGAGCCAGGAAGAATTGGCCGAGAAGTTAGGTCTCAACCGTGGGAACATTGCATCCTATGAAAGTGGAACAGCAGAGCCCAAAATATGTAATTTGGTTAAGGTAGCCCGGCTCTTCAATATTTCAATCTTTGATCTGACACACAGCGACCTGAAAGAAGAGTCCAATTACATCAAAGCTACACAACGCCATTCCAACGAAAACGGCCTCCCCGCTATCGATCAATATGCCGAAGAAGCTAAAGAATTCGAAAGTGCCATCAAAGGTCTGGAATGTATTTTCAAAATGAAAACCAGAAATACGCCGGAATTGCCGGAGGATGTGCAGTTTTTTAAAAATCAATTCGAACAGCTCAACAACGTAGCCCGGCTTATCCTCAATTCTCACGTCGAACTGATTGCCACCATCAAAGCACAATGCCCTGAACACCAGGCAAAACTTCGGGAAATGGCAGCGAATGAATTCAATGCCTAATTTACGAGCTCAACAGTCCGATCTCTCCCTTCATTCTCATTCAAATGAAAAATAAGCTGCCAACCGGCTCCAGTCCGATTCCTGAAAACCAGCTTCAATTCTTTTCAAATCCTCTACTCCAGTAAACGGGCCGTGTTGTTTCCGGTAATTAAACAGAATAGTTGCCTGGTAATTATTGATGTAGGGGTGCGCCTTTAGCTGGTCAAGATCCCACTCGTTAATTTTTATTTTATTGGAAATGGGAGATACGGTCAGGTAAGGACTGATCGATTGAAAAACACTGTCTGGCAAACCATAGGTCTCCCCCACCTGCTCTGCCGAAATAAATCCTCCCAGTTTATCTCTGAAATTAATAATTCGCTTGGCGTATCCCGGACCAATACCACGCAATTTCTGCCAATCCTCAGCTGTGGCCTGGTTGATATCGATCTGTGAAGGAACGTACTCTTTTTTCCCGTAAAAAGAATTTTCTGATTTCGCTCCAATACTGGCAATTGGCGAAGTTTCCTCCTTCTCAACGACAGGGGTTGGCAATTTTCTAATACTTTCGGGCGCATCCTGTTTAATTGTTATCCACGACTGCAAGCGGTCATAATCCTCCTGACGCAGACCATAGACCTTTTTTAAGTCTTCCTTTTCGGAAAATGAACCACCCTTCGACCGGAAATTGAGTAAGGTCGTTGCTGTTCGGGCCGTTAACCCCAACCGCACAAGTTCTTCTTTCGTAGCCGTATTGGGGTCGAAAGAAAAGTATTCCACCGTCTTTGGCTCTGCCTTTTCACTTCTGTAACTGACCTCTTCTGTAACCTTTCGTTTTTCGGATACTGGTTGATCGGCAATAGCTGCTGAGATGGCCGCTCTGTAGGCTGAGAAATCAGTTGCAGGAGGGGGCGGGAAAATAACCGGATAAAAATTGGGTAGAAAAAAGAAGAAA
>JBFIJS010000061.1:0-11125 GCA_041600595.1 Saprospiraceae bacterium
CGGAATCTGCTAATTTTGCACCAAAATAATTCTTTCTATCTGGCATAAACGCACGGTCCATTTTTTCTTTTTGACAAGGCAAGGGCAAGATGCCGACGAAGAAAAGGGTGTTTCTTTGACAAATCCAGCAGAGGCGTTTTTATGCAAATTAGCGGGGCACTTGAAGTGACCCGCTAATCCGTACGGCAATCATACTGTATTTGTTGTAGAACCAAAAGGGTTACATTATTTCTAATGTTACATTTCGAAAATAATTGATACACCACACAAAGTTAGCAGGTAATCAAAATTAAAATGCAAATAAAAATTAAAATTATCTACCTAAATGAAATTGATAATCAATGGATTAGACAGGTAAACTCCGTTTTTTTATTTTGATTTTCATTTTAATTTGTCCAATTACTTATTCTTTGTAAAACTGATAAAAACACATGATATCGGACATTCCATTCGACAAATACCAGGGGACCGGCAATGATTTCGTCATGATTGACAACCGCAGCTATACCTATCTGACCAGAAATGACACCGAACAAATCAAATTGATCTGCGACCGGCGATTTGGTGTTGGTGCTGACGGCCTGATCTTGCTGCAACAAAAGGAAGACTACGACTTTGAGATGGTTTACTTCAATGCAGATGGGCGGGAAAGTACGATGTGTGGTAATGGTGGCCGCTGTATCGTAGCATTTGCCAGGAAATTGGGCATTATTGAGAACAAGTGCCGGTTTTGGGCCATCGACGGCGCCCATGAGGCCTTTATTAATTCCAATCAGTGGGTAGAACTGAAGATGAATGATGTGACAATGATCGAACGGGGCGATGACTTTTTCATCCTCAACACAGGCTCGCCACACTATGTGGTTTTTGTGGAAGATTTGAGCGATATCAATGTTCACGAAAGCGGCCAGATGATTCGCTACTCCAGGCGGTTCAACGAAGAGGGGATCAATGTCAATTTTGTGGAAAAAACAGCTGAGGGCATCATTGTGGCAACATATGAGCGCGGCGTGGAAGGGGAAACGCTTTCCTGCGGCACCGGGGTGACAGCTGCCGCCATCGCCAGTCATTTAAACGGTGATTTCCCCGCAAAAAACAGGGTGGACATCGAGACCAAAGGGGGAAAGTTGCAGGTAAAACTCAGGAAACATCAGGAAACATTCCAGGATATCTGGCTGTGTGGTCCCGCTATCAATGTCTTTTCCGGACAATTTTTTCGCCGGTAAAACAGTGTAACAAAAGTTTCTATAAAATCTCACTGATTCATGTGGGCCGGAAATTTCCCCTTAAAATCCCTGAAGGCGCCGGTCAGCGCAAAACCTTTTTCAGGGCTTTGATAAAAGCGTTATTTGCGGCCTTGGTCCCGATCGTTACCCGAACGCAACCAGGAGCGCCAAAACTACCTACCGGACGAACCATGATACCTTCCATCAACATGTTGGCTTCAAAATCAAACTCATCCATCTCGGGCTGGATGAGAATAAAATTGCCCTGCGATTTCCAATACCGGATGCCAATTTTATCCAGCTTAGGGTACATACGCAGTCGTTCTGACCTGACCAAAGCGGTGGTTTTCGCCACAAATGAGCTATCCTCCAGGGCCGCAATGGCTGCGTTCATGGTTGGCTTGTTGATCAAAAACGGTTTACTCAGCCTTCGAATATAAGCGGCTATTTTTGGTGTCGAATAACCATAGCCGGCTCTCACTGCTGCCATGCCATAAGTTTTGGAAAAGCTGTTCACCGCAATGATGTTTTTGCCCTGCAAAACAAATGGAAGGGCTGTTGTATAGTCCCCGGCATCAGCAAAGTGATAGTACACCTCGTCGAAGACAACGACGACATGATCCGGCAATTTTTCGAGCATGAATTTCAGTCGACTCTTCGGTATATACGTTCCCGTTGGATTATTGGGAGAGGTCAGAAAAATGAGCCTCGTTCGTTCATTTACTGCGGCTAAAATACCTTCTACATCCAAACTGAAATCTGGCTGCTGCAATGGCACATCGACAATTTTGGCACCCTGCCATTCGGAAAACATGATATACGGCATAAAGCAGGGATTGGAAACGATACATTCTAAACCTTCCCCCAGGAAAGCACGGATAATGTGCTCGATTACTTCAGAGCCGGAATTGGCAGCTATAAAATGGTCGGGTGTCAATGCCTGATCGTAAAATTTGGCTAATGCTTCCTGCAGGCGAATGGTGGTGCGGTCGGGATATTGATTCAGATCCTGAACAGCCCGGCGAAAAGCTTTTTTTGCTTTGGGCGATGTGCCTAACAGGTTTTCATTCGAAGATAGTTTGTAAATTTTTTTGGCGTTGGTTTTAATTTCATTGAGTGTCTTTCCCCCCGTGTATCCGGCATTTCCCAGCAAATAAGGTTTAAAAATATCAATGGGCAGTTTTTGCTCTGGCATAAATAATTTGGTTTTAACATTTCAAGAAAAGAAGGCAAAGGTCAGCAATGTTTTGAGAATAGGTAAACCCGCCACAAAAAAAAGGCGGCATTTTTAGAATGCCGCCCGTGCGTTTTTTTAATTTACTATTTGACTTTTAAGTTTTTCTGAAATTTATTTTCAACCGCAAATTACCCGGCCACATTGAGTCCGGCAAGGATCGGAGCGTGGTTTATTTTAAAATGGTCACATCACCCCGTATAATATCTCCGCTGGCAATATCTAACCGCAGGATGTAGTAGTACGTGCCGGCTGGCAGATCGTTGCCGGAGTTATTTTTACCATTCCAATCATTTAAATATGGCTTGGCCTGGTAAACAATATCTCCCCAACGGTTGAAGATGATGATCTCGTTGTTGGGATATTCTGCTGTCGTATTGAGCAATTCATCAAACACCAGTTCATCGTTTACTCCGTCACCGTTTGGTGTGATACCATTGGGTGCTTCCCCACATCTGTCAGCATCATCAGGTAGCACTTCAATTGACAGAATGGCGGTGTTGCACAAATCCGGACAATCAGTATTACACAACTCGTATTCGATGTCGAGCGTGCCGATGAAACATTTCACTTTGGTAAAAGTGACGGTACCGTCTGCATTGAAAGTCAGTTCTCCGGGTACATCATCAGCAATAACATTGAAAGTGGTTTGTACCGGGTTGAAATTGTCATTTTCCAAAACATTCACTGCAATCGACCCTCCGGTGCCCGGCAGTAAAGCAATCTCATCGTCAATTGGCTGCGGTATCGACTGGTCAATACTCACGACTACCTGTGCAGTGGAATAATTGATGCAACTTCCGAGTGACAGGGTCCAGTTGAAGATGTTATCCCCTTCACCCAGACCATTAACCATGGTTGTCTCGGAAGAAGGATCTTCGATGACCGCCCCGGTAGAAGAAGTCCAGAGTCCGGTTGTTCCGGCCGGCAGGTTGCCAATTAGGATGGCCTCCACTGCACAGGGAGCGTGATCGAACTCTGCCGTGGCAGGTGTACTGCCACTTGTCGCCTGTGATATAGTGACTGAGGAAACAGATTGACATTGATTGTCAGGGTTGGTAACCGTTAGTGTATAAACACCGGCGGTGTTCACCTGAACCGACACGCCGCTGCCAACTAAAGCACCCTGCGCATTGGTCCATAAATAGTTCATTCCCGGATCGGAACCACTACCGTCCAGCGTGATCGCACTGCCATCGCAGGGTATTTCAGCATTTTCACCCGCATCCGCAGTAGGCTGATCCTCGTTAGGGACAATGGTATGGACAGCTGTCCCGGTACATCCCAGCGCATCTGTAACGATTACCTGATAAACACCGGCAGGTACAACTACGACTGACTGATTGACCTGGTCCGGAGAAATCGTTCCGGAAACGGCTTCCCATTCGTAGCTTACGGTTGGTGCGGAAGCACTTGCCGTTAGTGTAACATTTGGCGAAGCGCAATCCGTTATGGTATCGCCTTCAATCGAGGCCGACGGAGGTGTTGGTTCTGTAATGACCACAAAGTCAGTACTGCTACAATTATTGAGATTGGAAGTAACCGTCAGCACGTAGGTCCCTGCAACCTGAATAGTTGGGTTGAGGGTCGTACCATTGGTGATCGGATCGCCCGCCGGACTCGACCAGGCCACTGTAATATCCTGAATATCGGAGGTGCCATTCAATTCAAACTCCGTCAATGAGCAGGGGAAAACGTCATCATTACCGGCACTGACAACCGGTGGCTGAGTATCCGGAACAACCTCCAGGGTATCAACGCCAATGCAGCCGGTCAGGGTATCCTGCACGGTCATCAAATAAGTACCCGGGCAAGTTACTGTCGGGGTCGGCGTGCTGCTTTGATTGATACAGCCCAACATGCCGGGGCCGCTCCATTGTACCAGCACATCCTGGTTGAAATTGGTAAATGTACCCGCTAAAGTTACCCCTCCGAAACAGCCAATGGTTGTATCGACGCCTGCCTGCACGGGTATAGGTTGGTTTTGCGGTAAAACTTCAATTGGAAATTCCGAAACACAATCGTTGGAGGTGTTGGTTACGACAAAATTATAAATACCCGGCTCGCCGACGTTGATGGTCAGACCACTACCGATGGAGGCCATGCCCGGGGATATCCACTCATAGGTAAACGCTGGTCCTGTGGAGGAACCGGACCCGTCAAGCGTAGCCGTATCCAGTAAACAGGTAATATGATTGTTGAGGCTGGCGGTGGCAACTGGCTCCTGACTGTTGTCTTCTACTTCTACCTCTGAAGTGGCTTTACAGCCATTGGAAGTGTTCTCTACTTCGAGGGTATAAAGACCGGGCGTTGTTATGGCCAGCGTGATGTCGTTTCCGACAATGGCATTGTTTGAGTCCAGCCAAACGTACTGGAAATCATCTCCCTGAGACGAGGCCGTACCATCCAGAGTAATTTCATCTACAGAACAGGTCAGTACTGCATTCGAGCCGGCATTGGCCACAGGCCGGAGGGTATCGGCAGCAACAATTACTTCATCCATTGCTGAGCAGCCGTTCAGGGTGTCAGTAACTATGAGTTGATAGGTGCCACCGGCACAAGCTACTACATTTATCAGATTGTCAGCACCACATATTTCACCGTTAGTAACTGGCAGCCACTGGTAAACAGCGTTGTCGAGTGTGGAATTGCTACCGTTAAGCATGACGCTGTTTTCATCACAACCCAGGGTATCAGTTGACCCTGCATTGGCAACAGGATATACCCGCCCTTCCTGAATGAGGATGGAGTCCGTTTCTTCGCAGCTTGTAGTAGTGTGATACATCCGGTAGTAATACCAGCCAGGCTCCGTAACTTTTGGTTGTAAACTTGTTTCTGTACCTGCTACAATATTACCTCCCGGACCGGCATACCATTCATACTGAAAAATAGTTTGAGGCTGGCCACCACTCAGAGTCAGTGTATCCGCAGCACATGTGATTACGGTGGGTAGTGTATCTACGATCATCGGGTTCGGATTGACCGGAGCGGAGATACACACGGTGTCTTTTACGATACAGCCGGTTGAGGCCTGGGTCACGGTCAATTCGTAGCAGGATCCCCCGATAACAACCGGGGACAACGTACCTTGTCCGCCAACGATAATGCCCTGAAAGCCACCCGGAGGCGGGGCATTTCTCCAGAAATAAGTTACGCCTGTTTGGGTGGATCCACTACCGTTCAGCGTCAGAGTAGCGACACCACCAGAACAGGAAAATGAAGTATCGACCCCGGCATCAGCCACCGGGGCTGTCGGGCTTAAAAGTACCTGAAATGTTGATTGAACTTTCAGCGAAGGGTTATCGATATCCGTAACAGTGACAGCGTAGTTTCCGGGGGCCAAACCAGTTTGATCTTCCATCCCCTGAATAGTACCTGGTCCGGACCAATTGTAGCTGTAATTGCCTGAGCCACCAGTCATCGTCAGGTTAATGCTTCCGTTAGGGCTGGAGGAGCAGTCAACATCAGTGATGTCTGCGCTGACCAGGGAAAGAAAACTCTGGTTGACGCATACAAAACCGTTATCTGCTTCCAGACGGAGGTTGGCACTACCTGTTATAGCCGAATTGACCACAAATGGCGCTGTCCAGTCATCTACCCGTACCCCGCTGCATTGACCTGGATTACCAATGATCGTGAAATGTAATTGATAAATAACAGTTCCGTCCGGCACGGTCAGACCGTTAATATTACTGGTGCTCCAGTTAACATACATCTGACCGTTGTCGATGGCGGGGGAAGAATCATTGAAATGAGTACTGTTAAAATTGGGTATAGCTCCAGTGGAAACAAGGCTGTCGTATTGGATAATATCGCTTTT
The DNA here is from genome assembly GCA_041600595.1 of Saprospiraceae bacterium. GTDB lineage: Bacteria > Bacteroidota > Bacteroidia > Chitinophagales > Saprospiraceae > UBA6168. The sequence goes on from JBFIJS010000061.1 coordinate 6,281, forward strand.
CCAGCTGAAGGAATGCTGCAGGCGTTTTAATTGCAGAAAGTTTTCGACACTTACATCAACGACCACTTTCTGACCGGGCGTCCCGTATATTTCAGAAACGGTCATGGAAAAGTCGAATGGGTTTAACACACAGACTTCGCCTTGTTGACCATTCAGCCCCACATTCGTCCCGTTTGATTCGGATGTTTCAATATTCAGTGGAATGAAATTGTCGGTAAACTGAATGACCGAACAGGTATCGGGATCACCAATAACATCAAAACAAACCTGAAACAGGCTGGTACCATTTGGGACACTAACCGGAGAGGCCGGCTCCCAGGCTACTCCCAGATTTCCTTGAACCTGTGCCTGTATTTCCAGAAAGTTAAACGGTCCCATTCCCGGCAGATTAAAATTTTGAACACCGGTATAAGATAGCACGGATGGCTCCCAGGAGATGTTATAATGGGTCAGGGTAATGTCAGTAAAATCCTGTGAAGTAATATTTACACAGACATTTTCTCCCGGATTGAAAGAGCCGGATGAAGCCACTAACGTCGGGCTGTCCAATTGGCAGATCGAAACCAGACCATTATCGTTGTTGATACCAACATTAACCACCTGCCCGCCGAACAGATCGACCAGTATTGGATTGATGACTGCTATAGTGGTATTGGTTGCCCCCGGGCCAACAGCCCGGAAATGCAGGCGCATCAAGCGCTCACCGTCGAACATGTCGCAGCCGAAATTCCCTCCGCTCCAATCCACTTCAATTCTGCCTTGAGAGGGAAATGTCTTTAAAGTTGAGGGAGAATCGAACTGAAAGCAGGGTTCGTTCGTATCGTTAGGCGGGAAAGAAATCCCGTCGTTGGAAGTATTCAGTAGCTGAATAATAGAGGGATTCCACTTAAGACCAAACTGCAGCTTCACTACATCCATAAAATTACCAACGGTGATATCGACTGTAAATGTTTCTCCCGGACAAACGTTTTTGTCTTCGATGGAAAGGTTAATGCCGTTGGGGTTGAAGCATTTAACCGAAACTTCACCAGCATTATCCAACAGCCCTATATTGGTTCCGTTGGTTCCAACCGTCACTCCGTCAATAATTTCGATAAGCTGGTCTTCCGCATCGTCAATATAGACCAGCGACCTCTGCCCGCAGGTGCCTAATATTTTGAAACAGAACTGTAGTATCTGGGTACCGTCGGGGACCGTAATTGGACTACCGACAGCATTCCATGAAACAGCTGCCAGCCCCTCATCCACAGAGTCCAGTCCTAGGTTGCCGGGACCAAATCCCGGAAGTCCACTCGCTATGGCATTCTCAAAGAGTAAAATATTGGGGTTCCAAAAGATGAAATACTGATTGGAAACAAGGTTGTCAAAATCTTCAACCGTAAAATCCAGACAAACCGTCTCGCCCTGAAAGCCATCTGCCGAAGAAATATTTACCCGCATGGGATCTGTACCAATTGATAAAAAGCCATCAAAGGTGAACCCTGCCTGAGGCATGATGTTCTGGCAATTTGAATTATACCTTTTGACTACGATGTCTTTGGGTTCATCTGTTATTTTTAGCGGAGTATGGTTTCCATAAATACCTGTAGCCTGGAAACAGATCTCAAATAGCGACTGCTCATCCGGGTTCAGCGTTACGTTCAGGTTGGGGTTGTTTACATTGCAGGGTTGTCCGTTTGACCAGTCGAAAATCATATAACCTTCATCATCATTAATCTCAAAATCACCCAGATCTAATTGGGTCAACTCACTGTTCAAGCTGCCGGGAGTAATGAATGCGTCGGATAAAACCCCCGGATCCCACGTCAGTGTAAAGCTGGTGCTGAGAATGAAGGAAAAATCCCGGGTTCTAATTTTGTAGCACACCTGGTCTCCCTGATCGACAAGTTGAAATTCAGGGCTGACATAAAAAGTAGGCTGAGCCCAGGTAAAATGAGATAAAAAAGTGAAAGAAAAAAGGAATATAATTGAGATGTTCTTCATGATGTAACTGAATTGGGATATGCTCAGGTAAAGTTTGGAATCAACCTTAGTAAGAGATCATGTTTATTGAGCTTTAGCGAAAAAAAATCCTTGCAACATATTTTTTTATAAACAAATCGTTAAGGACTATTATTCGGTACTTTCGGCTGAATTGAAAACAATTGGTGGAAAACTGTATGAAAAAACAGCACTGAAAAAGGCTGTCATGTTTATTGATTATCTATGGAGTAGGAAACACTGATTTCATGTGCACCTCCCGTATAAGGACCAAAAGAACTGAAGGAATAATCGTATCCGTATCCAATCCTGATGGTATTGTCAAAGCCAAGGTTTTCACCCAGCAAAAACCCTCCTTCTATGTGCATAGTCCTGGCAGTCGAGCCTCCCAGACCGAGCCAGAAGTTTTGTGCCATCTGGTAACGCAGGTTGATGTCCACATTGACCGGGGTGTTTGGGACATATTTGATCCATACCGATGGTTCCAGGAAACCATCTTCTTTAAAAAATTTATAAAGCCCGACGGTCATGTAATAATGTTGCAGCCGTTGGGTTGTAAACTCGCCGTTGTCATTTTGGAAAGCAAGATCAAGACCGAGTACTTGCGGAATGGAGATCCCTCCGTAGAGGTAATCATCATTGAAAATGCCTCCATCGAGTAATGTGTATGCAAACACTCCTAATCCAACATCAGGATTGATCTGGTTCACATCCTGGCCATCGAGAATGTCTCCTCCCTGACGCAACCGTATCTCGGAAGAATTTACCCTGTACTGCACTGCGCCGAAAGACAAACCGACAGATATACCTCCGAAATAAGGATCATCCGAAAGCAATCCTCCCACTCGTCCATAAACGCCGGTAAAACCAGTCGGACCGGTTTGGTCGTTGATGATATAACCGCCTGATAATAAACTAACTGCTCCTCCTGTGGGATAAAGGTACTCGCCTCTTAGCACAGAGGTTTTGGGCGCTCCTTCAAAGTCCTGCCATTGGACCCGATGGGAAATGCCAAAGCTCAAATTCTGTTGATATGCGAGGAAATTGCTCCCGACGGCTGCCGGATTAATAATGGTTTGGTTTTCCCTGTATTGTGTAAAAAGGGAAAGTTGTTGGGCAGAAACCCTTGAGGCTGTACTCAATAGCAAGTACATCACCAGTAATAATGGTAATCTGTTCATGGGACATGTATAGTTTTGGTCGGCGCAAATTTAGAAAGATTTGTTTAGCTCCAACCATCTCACAGCACAAAAATTATAATTTGTGTAAATTTTTAAGCAAATTAAATTTTAGCACCTTAGTTTTCTATCTCAGCTTGCTGACGAATGTAATCGAATTCATATTTTATTTTTTTACATACTATTTTTATACCAAAAGCAACAAGCCCTGCGGTGCTAAAAAATATTTGTAGCGATCCGGTTGATTTTATCAAAACCACCCGGAAGATTTTGATTTCCTCCGGGTCGATCTGCGGGTAGTAGTTTTGATCCCTAAAGCTCCCAGTAATCCGCGGGTTAATTCCCTGGCAACCGTTCGGCCGATCTGCCTGGTAGTTGTGTTCGACAACACTTTTTCGAGGGTGCTTTTTTCCTGACGGGTTGCAGCCCGGCCCTCCTCCTGTTGGTTTCTCAACTCAGCCTGATGTTCTTCGGTCTGTGCCTCCTCAATCTTTTTGCTCAGTATTTCATACGCACTATCCCGGTCAATGATTTCATTGTATTTTTTGATGATAGCGGACTTTTTCAAAATGGCATCAATCTCCTGGGAAGTTAAGATATCCATTCGTGATTGCGGAGCCCGCAGCAGTGCATGAACCAGTGGAGTTGGTATTCCTTTTTCGTTTAATGTGGTCACCAGTGCTTCCCCGATTCCTAATTCCGTTAGAATATTTTCGACTGCGTAATGTTCGGTCAGCGGGTAGTTCTGTGCAGTCAGTTTGATCGCCTTTCGATCCTTGGCAGTAAACGCCCGCAAAGAATGTTGAATTTTCAGACCGAGCTGCCCCAACACGGCATCGGGCACATCGGCCGGATTTTGTGTAACAAAGAAGACACCGATCCCTTTTGAACGGATCAACTTGATAACAGCCTCAATTTGATCCATTAAGGCAGAGGAAGCATTCTCAAAAACCAAATGTGCTTCATCAATAAATATTACCAGCTTCGGGGCGTCGAGGTCACCTTCCTCCGGGAAGGAAGCGTAAATCTCTGCCAGCATCTGCAGCATGAATGTGGAAAACAATTTGGGTTTGTCCTGGATATCGGTCAGGCGCACGATGGAGACCATACCTTTGCCGTTTTCATCCAACCGACACAGATCATCGACTTCAAATGAACGTTCTCCAAAAAAGACCTCCGCTCCTTGTTGCTCCAGTTCCACAATTTTTCGCAGAATCGCCCCGACAGAAACCGTAGAAACGGTTCCATATTCCTTTTTGAAATCTTCTTTACCCTCATCGGTAATAAATTGCAATACCTTTTTTAAGTCTTTCAAATCAATCAAAGCCCATTTGTGGTCGTCGCAATATTTAAAAATGACAGCCAGTACACCGGACTGCGTTTCCGACAAATCCAGGATTTTGGATAGCAGAATCGGCCCGAATTCCGTTACTGTCGCTCTTAATCTGGCTCCTGGCTCGTCGGAGAGGGTCAGGAATTCAACCGGACTCCCGTCAGCCGTAAACGGAATTCCAATATTTGCATGACGTTCATCTATTTTGGGATGTCCGGCACTGGGAACTGCGATACCACTCAGATCCCCTTTTATGTCCATCAACAGAACGGGGACGCTTTTTGCGGACAACTGCTCCGCAATGATTTGCAGCGTTTTTGTTTTCCCGGAGCCGGTTGCCCCGGCAATAAGACC
>JBFIJS010000062.1:0-11007 GCA_041600595.1 Saprospiraceae bacterium
AGAAAAAACAAGTGCACGAACCAAGGGCACCACGTCTCCCGCCGTCACCTGAAGCGGCATGCTGCCGTTTTCAAGTTTTGACAAATCCAGCAGTTGGTTGATGAGTTGGCCGAGCCGTTCGGCATTGCGTCTCATCATACCAACATGGCGGGCGGGGAGCGTGATGTCAGGCGTGATATCCTGTTTGGCATTTGTCCCATTTTGGGAAAAAACTTCCTGGTCGCTGGCGGGGAGTTGTTCCTGTGCTTTTTTTAGTGGCCCTAAAATGAGGGTGAGCGGCGTGCGGAACTCGTGGGATATATTGGCAAAAAAGCGGCTTTTCACGGCGTCCAGCTCAATAACTCTTTGGGCCTCTGCCCTGGCTCGCTCGTTTAGGTGCAGTTTGTAGGCAAGTCCGATCGTGTAGATGACCATCAACCCCAGCTGTCCAACCATCCAGGGGTTGAAAGGGAGCGGCAAGTCGATGGCCTTCCAGAGAATGCCCAAAATCGTGAAAAGGAAAAACCAGCTGGCACCGGCCCCAAAAATTTTAGCCAGATGGCCCGGCAGGAACAAAATACGGATACCCACGAGGATCATTCCGACGATGATGAAGCTGAAAAGAGGAACGGGTTGCGTGATCCTTTGTGTCGGAGAAATTATGAAGGCAACCAACATTTCTACTACCATTAAGGCGGCCAGCGCCAGCAAGGACCGATTCAGCCATTTTGACGTCGATCCGAGATTGGTGAACGCACTGCCAAACAGGGCAAAGAAGATAAAACTACCGCGGGTCAGGAATATCCAGACATACTCCAACAACCAGGGCCGTTCGGGTACCACGTGCCTGATAAACAAAGCGCCTGGATGCAGGATGGTGTAATGCAGGCCCAGCAACAAGGCAAAAAAACCGAAAAAAAGGTAGGAGCGGTCTTTGACAAAAACAAAAAAGAGAAAACTCAGCAAACTCAAAATGGCTGCTACTCCAAATGCGAAAGAAATAGAACTGGCCTCCCTGGAGATGTCGTACGGTATTTCCATGAACAGCGGGCGGAGTTCGGCAGAGAGGTTAAAAATAGTGGCCTCCGGGTTTTCAATGCGGACAAAAATGGACAGGCTGTCTGCCATTGGTAAGAAAAGTGCCACGGCGTTGAGCGAGGGGTGCGAGGCCAGGCTTTTCTGGCTTTCCGGTACCATCATTCCGGTCCGGAGATGTTGAACGATGTCATTCCTGCCTGTCACATACACATCGACAATGCCCTGCCCGGCCAGGTATTCAAACCTGTAATCCGACCGGTGATGCTCCGGCGAACGCAGCACAAGTTGCCAACTTTCGGTGGCGGTTTGGTTGACGACCGGAATTTTCAGCCAGACTGCTAAGCCAGGGAAACCTTCAAAACTACTTTTTTCCAGCTCCCGGAAATTGGATTGGAAACCTGCCTTTCGAACTTCTGCAAAGGACAATGCTCCGGTACTGTCCGTAAAAAACCGGGTGACAGGCTCCAGGCGATAAAATTTTGCACTGTCCCCAATGGAAAAGTGACCATTTCCCTGAGTAAAAACGGCGTTTACCAAAAAATAAAACAGGACAGTTAGTGCTACTCTCATGACCATTGGATTTGGTGAAATATACATGCAGAAAATGAAAAGGTCAACCCGGCTGCGGGTAGAGCGTCATCATTGCTGCCGCAAAATCAAAGGGGAGAAACGTTGAATGAGCCACGTTTCCCCCCCTTGTCGACCGGGCTGTCAAGCCGGACAGGCAACGCCGGTAAATTACCTGCGGAAGCTGGTCCCGTTCCTGTCCGGAACCTATTAGCGATACCAGCCTTTGAAGTGTGCTTTAGCGTAGGCCAGTTTTTCTTCTTCGGTCGGCTCTGGTTTCCGCAGGATATTATCGTATTCGATATCGAGGTTGTGAAAGGAAACAATTTGCCAGCCCGTCTCCTTTTTCTCCATTAAAACAGTCTGAATGACACCCGGCACTGCCGGTACTGCCAGTCCCTTGTCCCGACCGGCACCCAGGATATGCACCAGGGCCAGATCAGGCCGGAGAAAACGCATTTTATCCACCCGTAATTCTACATCCCAGTTTTTGTAAATAGTCGTGAAAATACCCTCATGGTTCCTGGCATTTTCAGTACGGTCAGAGTTGGGGAAATAAAGCCCGAACCAGACAATGAAGTCATGGTCGTCGGCAAAAAAGGAGGCAAAGCGCTCCGAATCTTTGGCCGCCCAGGCATCCTGCATGTTTCGGATGATAGATTGGATGGCCATTTCGTCGGGCGACATATCAGCCTGTGCGGCAAGGGTGTCTGCGAAAATAAAGAGTAAAAATAAGGACAGTGAAAAAGTGATTGATTTCATTTTTTAAAAAATTTTAGGTTTAAAAATTTTGTTTTCATATGGCTGAAACGGGGCTCAGAAGCCAGTCAGATATCCCTCCTGCTGGTATTCGATTTCGTGCATTTTTTCGCCCGCCAGGCGCAGACAGTCGGCCAGCAGATCAGTGCAGGCGGGAGCTATCAGGCAGGTGGCAAAAAGGATTAACAGGGTGAGGGCTATCGGCCGGAGATGTTGATTTTCAATAGTTTGCATGACGGTAATGATTTGGTGAAAAAGTGATGCTGCAAAGATGGGAACCGTTCGGCCGGACGTGTTTTCAACGATGTCGCAAGGGTTTTAAATTTCGTCGCAAAACGCCTGAAACACTATAAAACAAAGGTTTTTTGAAAAACGAATCCGTAAAACCAACCGGTCAGTGAAATGCACAGCATTGAACCCTATGGGGAGTTAAACACCATAGTGAGTAATACAAGAAGCTCCTTGCAGGGATCTGGAGCCCGGGCAGGAATGGTAAGAAAACAGGAAAAGGGCTAAAGACGGGGGAATGCGACGCAAGGGCTACAATTGCAAAATTGCCGGGTCCTGCTTGCAAATTGTCAACATCGAAGAAGAGTAACCTGCCCGATGTTCTTTTGAAATCCTTACCTTGTCCAAAAACAGAGACAACCGACACAGCCTTGCTTTAAAAATGAACAGGGCATTGGAAATGACCCGCCCAAAAAGTAAAAGTCAAACCAATGAAAATGACAGAAAAAATAGATGCAGAAATCCGCCAGGTCATGGAGGAATACTGGAGCAGCTACCTCAACGGCGACCTGCCGACCTGGGCCTCCTACCTGCCAGACGATTACAAGAACATTGGCACCACCAAAGTGGAAATCTGGAACAGCAAACAGGAAATTGTCGACTTTACCAAAACGGTTCTCGATCAGACGGTAGGCATGGCCGAAACGAGAAATAAAAAAACGCAGATCATTCCCTACGACCCCTACTTCATGGTACACGAGTTGGGCGATTTATATGTGAAGGCGGAGGAGGGCTGGGTCTTTTACGCCCAATTCCGGCTGTCTTCCCTGTTGGAGAAAACAGCGGGCGGTTGGAAAATCCGCCACCAGCATGGTTCCTATCCCGATGCCAAAGCGGACGAAGGAGAAGCATTTGCATTTAGCGAACTAAAAATCGAAAACAAAAAACTCCGGGATGCCATCCAGGCACGTACCATCGAACTGGAGCGGAAAAACCGGGAACTCGAAATCGAATCGGCGCTGGAGCGGGTGCGGGCCAAGACCATGGCCATGCACCGAAGTGATGAACTTGGCGCCACTTCTTTGTTGCTGTTCGATGAACTCAAGGCGCTGGGGGAAATCAGCGAACAAATTTCCATCGGCATTTTTGATGAAGAAAATCAGGTGTTGAACCTGTACGCTACGCTGCAAGGCGAGCAGTGGAAGGAGGCTACAAAAGTTGACCTCAACGAGCCACATGCGATGCAAAAAATACATGCGGGCTGGCAGCAACAGAAAAAGTCGCTCCTGATAGACCTCAGCGGGGAGGAACTCAAAGCTTACAATAGTTTCCGGAGTAAATATTCCAACCTGAAATTTCCGGAGGAACGCTGGGTCATCCACTGCGCCTTTTTCTCCAAAGGGGTGCTTACGTTTTCTACTACTACCCCACACGATGAGCAAACGATGCAGTTGCTGGAACGGTTTGCCCAGGTGTTTGACGGCACCTACACCCGCTTCCTCGACCTGCAAAAAGCGGAAGCACAAGCAAAGGAAGCACAGATTGAAATTTCCCTGGAACGCATTCGGGGGGCTTCTATGGCGATGCACAAAAGTGAAGACTTATCTAAAGTTACTCAGGTTGTTTTTGATCAGCTGAAGGCCCTGAATGTAGATTTTATTAATTCCTGGATTTCGATTTTTGACATGGAAAATAAGAAGATTGATGTCTGGTTTTCACCACTTGGACTTGTTAGTAAAGAGGCATTTTATGCAAAAGTATCTTACGAAGGAGATGGCTTTCTTGAAAGTGCAATTATGGATTGGAGTAAAGGGTACCCGTTTACACGACGCTCTTTTCGCGGTAAAGAATTTAAGGAATGGATTGACTATACGAGTGCCTTAACTGGCTATCAGTTTTTTAGCGATCATTTTAATTCAGAAAATTATTCAGAAGGTGTTGAAATTTTAGACGCCCGAAGTGAGTACGGTAATATAAGTGCTGCTTCAAATCAACCTTTTAATGAGGAGTTCAAAAATATAATGGCTCGCTTTGCCAAAGTATTTGACCAGACCTATCGCCGCTTCCTCGACCTGCAAAAAGCGGAAGCACAGACACGGGAGGCACAAATCGAGGCGGCACTGGAAAAAGTTCGCTCCCGTTCCCTGGCAATGCACTCGACGGATGAACTGGGGGAAGTCATCACCGTTGTCTTCGAAAGATTAAAAGAACTGCAATTCTCCGTTGATGAGGGCATCGCGCTGGTAACGTTTACCGAAGGCTCGCAGGATATGACGGAATGGATGTACAATCCTGATTTTGCCGCGCCCATGAGATTTCGCCTGCCCTATTTTGACCATCCCGTGTTGTCCAATTTGTGGGAAGCCAAAAACAACGGCGATGATTTTTTGGCCAGGCGCTACACGGCTGCGGAGAACCAATCTTTTTTAAACCATATTTTTAATCACACGGATTATAAGGATACCCCGGAGGAAGTAAAAACTGCTTGTCTGGCGGCTGAAACCTATTCCTCCTCCATCGCCATTCAGAATCATACGGCGATTTTCATTAATAATTATTCCGGCCACACACTGTCGGAAAATGAAGTAGATATTTTAAAACGTTTTTCCAGGGTGTTTGAGCAGGCCTATATCCGCTTCCTCGACCTGCAAAAGGCGGAGGCACAGGCCCGGGGAGCGCAGATGGAAGCAGCGTTGGAACGGGTGCGGGCCCGCACAATGGCCATGCACCATAGCGAGGAATTGAAGGAGGTGGTGGCGGTGCTCTACCAACAAATCGATTCGCTGCAGCTCGGTGACTGGGGTTGCAATATTCAGATTTTTAATGAGGAGGAAGGGTGTATTGAAATCTGGTTGGCGGAAGCCACGCAACAGATTGCCCCGAGGAGATTTTTATTCCAGGGCATTGGCCATCCCGATATTCAGCTTCAATGGGACCTCTGGAGAGATGGTGCGTCCACTTATTATCTGACGCTGGAAGGCGAGCGGAAAAAAAGTTATGACGATTATGTATTGGAGCATACGGATTTTAAATTATTTCCACCGGAGGTGAAAGCCGGCATCCGTTCGATGGAAAAGGCCTGTTTTTCTTTTGCCCACATGGTGCATGGTTTCATTGTAGCCATTAGCAGCCAGTCTCTTTTATCGGAAGAAAATATGGCGATTTTGCAACGCTTCGCCAAGGTGTTCGAACAGGCATATACCCGTTTCCTCGATCTGCAAAAGGCGGAAGAGCAGGCCCGGAAAATAAAAATCGTCAACGAGGAAAACGAACGCCTGCTGCACAGCATTCTTCCCCAGCCAATTGCCGAACAGATCAGGACGGGGCAGCCCAATGTGGTAAAACGCTTCGAACATGTTAGCATCTTATTTGCCGATATCGTCGGCTTCACGGCTTTGTCAGAAAAATTGCCACCCGGTAAAGTCGTCGAAATCCTCAACGGCCTTTTTTCCAAATTCGATGACCTGACCGATAAATACGGCCTGGAAAAAATCAAAACCATCGGCGATGCCTACATGGTGGCCGCCGGGGTGCCGGAGGAAAATACCGACCACGCCATGACCATATTCCGTTTTGCGCAGGATATGCTGCGGTCATTACAGGAGTACAATAAGTTGAGTGAGAGCCAGTTGAATTTGCGGATTGGTATCAGCTCGGGTCCGGTGATAGCAGGCGTCATTGGCAAGAAAAAATTCGCCTACGACCTCTGGGGCGACTCCGTGAACACTGCCGCCCGCATGGAGGCTTATGGGCGGGAAGGAAAAATCCAGGTTTCGCCGACCAGCTATGAATTATTGAAAAATGATTTCAATTTTGAAAAAATACCGGCAGTTCATATCAAAGGAAAAGGAGTGATGGATGTGTATGTGTGGAAACATAAAAATTAAATCAAAGGGATTATGCCAAATCCCATTAGAAATTATACTTTCCCCAAAAAACTGAACGACCGGATAATTCAAACGTGCCGTTAAAGAACTCATAAATGTCAACTATTGGAAAACGCCAACTCGCCGCCATCCTCTTCGCCGACATTGCTGGCTACACCGCCCTCATGCAAAAGGACGAAGCCACTGCCCGCCAAATGCTGGACAAGTTCCATTTTGCCATCAACACAACAGTGGAATCGTATCAGGGAAGGGTAGTTAATAATTACGGCGACGGCTGCCTTTGCACTTTCGGCAGTGCCGTAGCGGCAGTTCAATGTGCCAAAGAACTGCAAGAGGAATTTCAGTCATTGCCAAAAGTCCCCGTACGCATCGGACTGCATAGCGGTGATGTGTTTTTCGAAAAAGACAATGTCTATGGTGACAGTGTGAATATTGCTTCCCGCATCGAATCACTCGGAGTGCCCGGTGCTATTTTATTTTCCAAAAGAATAAAAAGACATATTGCAAATCAACCCGAATTTAAAGTTGAATTAATTGGGGAATTCGATTTTAAAAATGTGGATAAAACAATGGAGGTGTTTGCGCTGACGAATAACGGTTTCGTTATTCCAAAACAGGAGGAGATGCAGGGGAAATTGAAAGTAAAACCCAAAAGCAATCGCAGATGGTTAATCCCTGCTCTTTTGGGTTTGGTTCTGGCCATAGTTGGGAGTTTCTATTTTTACTATCAAAACAAAATAGAAACTCCGGCCACTCCCGACTCCATTGCTATTTTTCCTTTCGATGTTAAAAGTGGAAATCCGGATATTCAATACCTTGGGAAAGGGATGGTGGACCTCATCAGTGCGAAATTGGAGGGAGTCCCTAACTTGAATCCTATTGACCCAAACCGGGTTTTCAACCATTTGAAAAAAGCGAATGAGGAGGTGCCCGCACTCGAAAAGGCTACCGAAATTTCCAATGCGTTAGGTGCCTCTGAGTTCATACTTGGCAGCATCATTGAAATTAATGAGACGCTACAAATTTCTGCATCGAAATATGATTCCAAAGGAATATTGGTAGCTAAGGAAACCATAGAAGGTCAAAAAGCACAACTCGCTTCCCTGATTGATGACCTGACCAGGGCGCTCATCGCCGACAAACTCGAAAAGGAAGGTCAGGAACTCAACAGTATCGCTATGATGACAAGTGAAAACCTTCCTGCCCTGAAAGCCTATTTAGAAGGAGAACAGGCTTATCGAAAGACTGACTTTAACGCAGCATTCGAATTTTTTGAAACGGCGGTCAGCCTGGATTCCACCTTTTCCATGGCATGGCTTCGAATGTATAGTTCGAGAGGTTGGGGAGGAGGAGGTCGCACACTCAATGTGGATCCCCTTGATAAAGCTATTCAATATTCCGATAAGCTGCCTCCCAAGTGGCAGGACTTGATTAAAGCCAACAAAATATGGCAATCAGGCCTCCCGGGCAATGAAAAAATAATTGCTGATATGTTACGCAAATATGGCGAGCATCCAGAATTGACTAACCTAATGGCAGAACATATATTTCACTTTTATCCCATCCAGGGGCGTCCCTTTACAGAAGCTAAACCCTGGTTGGAAAAATCAAGAGAACTGGATCCCCAAAACCTGGAAACTTTGCGACACCTGGGAGATATTGCCTGGGCAGAAGGTGATGAGCGAGCACTTCAGAAATATATGGACGAACTACCTAAAGACTCACGTCAATGGATTTTAAACAGTATTAGACTTTTGACTTTTCAGGATAGCATATCAGAAACACAAATAGAACAAGTCGCTGCCCATCCAAGCTTTAATCTCAGTTATTTTTGGCCAAGAGAGGCCATACCTGAGAACCCAAACTTGTTAATCGAACTTGGGCTTCGATTTGAGCCCTATGAGGATAACGAACGGAGGGTTCATTGGATAAATAGACATCTGGCATTATTGAAAGGGCAAGAAAAAGAGGCCATTGCCCGCTTGAAAATCGATTGGAAAACGAATCCACCTGATGGTGTTAGACCCTTGGCCAGGTCCGCTTCGATTATTTCCAGTCGTAGCTATTTGCCTTATGAAGACTTGTACCAAATGTTATTAGATTCACTAGCCGTTTACGACACCCCTCCAGCCTTTTTCGCTTCTGCTAAATACGCTTGGGCATTAGGGCAAGAAGAGCAATATAAAATGAACAAACAAAAGTTGGCTGATGCCAGTCAACAGAGCCAGGGTATCATCAATCCGGCTCGTTACTATCATTGGTCGCTGGCCGCTTTTGAAGCCCAGCAAAATGGAGACCATGAAAAAGCACTCATCTGTATTGACTCTGCCTTTAGCTATAGCCCTAGCGAAAGCTACATACGGGCCTCCGAAGCCTGCTTTGATAAAATCTTCATGCTGGCTGACATTTACGAAGAAAAACAGGAGTATGAAAAGGGCATTCAACGATTAGAAAATCTGCCCATGTGGCTTGGTTTCCACGAATCCAAAGGCTATGCTACTTACCGCCTGACCCAATTATATGAAAAGAGTGGCGCGATTGAAAAAGCCTTGGCAAAATGCAATCTGTTTTTAAGGAATTACAAAGATTGTGATGAGAAATACCGCCCATGGTTGGAAGAAGTAGCAGAGCGAAGGCAAAGGTTGATAAATAAAATAAATTGATTCGATTGGATTATGCCTGAAAAACAAACCCGCCAACTCGCCGCCATCATGTTCACCGACATCGTCGGGTACACCGCCATGATGCACGAAAATGAATCGGCTGCCGCCGCCGTGCGCCAACGCCATCGGGATGTGTTCGTGAAAGAACACGAGCGCTGCCACGGAGAGGTGTTGCAATACTACGGTGATGGCACCCTCAGCATTTTCAAAAGCGCCGTGGAAGCAGTTGAATGTGCCATCGCCATGCAGCAACAATTCGGGCAAGGGCAGCAAGTACCCCTCCGCATCGGCATCCACCTCGGTGATATCGTTTTTGACGAAAACGATGTGTACGGCGACGGCGTCAACCTCGCTTCCCGGGTGGAGAGCATGGGCGTGCCGGGATGCATTTTGATTTCCGACAAGTTGGATTTTGCGGTAAAAAACCACGCCTCCATCTCCACCAAATCCATGGGGCATTTCGAATTCAAAAATATCAAAGACCCGGTGGAGGTGTTCGCAGTGACGAATAGCGGCATCAAGGTGCCGGAGCGTTCGGAACTCAAAGGCAAGCTGAAGGAAAACAAAAAATCCATCGCCGTACTGCCCTTCGTCAACATGAGCAGCGACCCGGAAAACGAGTATTTCTCCGACGGCATTTCCGAGGAAATATTGAACGCTTTGGTGAAAGTGGAAGGACTGTCGGTGACCGCCCGCACTTCGTCGTTCGCTTTCAAAGGCAAAAACATGGACGTGCGGGAAATCGGCACCCAGCTCGGCGTGGCGCACATCCTTGAAGGTTCGGTGCGCAAGGCCGGCAACCGGGTGCGCATCACTGCCCAGCTCGTCAGTACCGTGGACGGCTATCATTTTTTCTCCGAAAACTACGACCGCACGCTGGAGGACATCTTCGAGGTGCAGGACGAAATTGCTTCCACCATCACCAACCGCCTGCGCCAGCATTTGAGCGAAGCCCAGCACCAGGAAAAAATGGTGACGGCCCCGACGCTGAACATGGAAGCTTACGAGACCTACCTGCGGGGGCTGTACTACGCCAACCAGTTCGCCGACGATGCGGCGATGATTAAGGCAATCCCTTATTTTGAAAAGGCCATCGAGATGCAGCCCGATTTTGTGTTGCCGTACGAGAAGCTGGGCATCTGTTACTTTTTCCAAACCATAGGCGGCCAAATATCGCTGGAAGAGGCCCGGTCAAAGGTGACCGCCGTTTTTGAAAAATTGCAGGAACTGGGCATCGAATCAGCCAGCGGTTACTTTGCGACCGGGATTTTCAACATTTTTGTGAAATGGGACTTTGCCGCTGCCGCTGCAGCGGCTAAAACTGGCCTGGAAAAATTCCCCAATGCCGCCAACCTGTACCACATTGCCTCTACTATTTATTGGATAAAAGGCGACCAGGCATCCATCGTGCGGATCCACCAACAGGGTCTCGACCTCGACCCGCTTTCCATCGAAATGATTTTTTTCATGGGCATCGCCTACCTGTGGGATGGCGAGTTCAACAAAGCCCTACCCTTCCTCGAAAAGGTACTGACCATGGTGCCCAACCACCGGGCCGCCCACGAGTACACCGGCTGGATACATGCCTTCCAGGGCCGGTACAACGAGGCGCTGGAGGTATTTGAAAAACTGGAACCCGTCGGCTACCGCCTGCACCGCAGCACTTGTCTGGGTTGTGTTTATTTTTCGCTGGGCGAAACGGAAAAAGCCCAGGCCTGCCTGCAGGAGATGATGGAACTGGAAAAACAATCTGTCAATTTCTCCCTCGACCTGTCGGAAATGTGCACCTGGTTCGGCGAGTATGACCTGGCCTTCCAGTATCTGGAAAAATGCATCCGCCACCGGGTCGGCGATTCGATGATGATCCGGTCAAATATTTTCCTGCA
>JBFIJS010000063.1:0-10868 GCA_041600595.1 Saprospiraceae bacterium
CCCGAATTCACTTCGGATTGGCATCAGGTTTAAGTATAGCTAATACATAGTTGTTTGACATAGAGGAATTTATTAATGGTATTGTCACGGTCCGGGTGTTTTTTATAGGCAGCGTGTTTCTCAAATTGGTCAACAAGCTGCCCCAAATCCACGAAGGATCCGGCATTCAGGACATGGGGCCAGTGGTCATTGGCGGTGTCCATGCATTTCAGGATGCTCAACGGGGTGCCGCCGATCCTGCTTTTGACGAACCGGAGGACAACATTGGTCAGGAACACGATCTGTACCAGGTTAGCGTAGATGATAAAAAGGACCCTGTGGAGGTGCATCCGTTCATTTTGGAACATCTTCTTAAAATTCAGATAGGACTTCCAGGATTTAAAGAGCGTCTCGATATACCACCTCAGGCCGTACAGTTTTGCGACCTGTTTGCCGCCCATCATTTCCTGTCCGATGTTGGTCAGGTAGATTTCATGCCGGAGCAGTTCAAGGTACCTTTTGGAATGGTTCGCTTTGGCGTGCCTGTCCTTTTTGGCCTCCCTTACCCGTTTAGAGGCCTGCGCCTTTGGCAGTTTCCTGGCGACCAGCCGCATGGGGAGCCGTTTTTTGGAACCTACCAGTACCCGCAGGTCCACCTGCCTTTTGCCCTTGAGCAGTTCTGACAGGTCAATGCGTCCACCCTGTGTGGTGTAGAGGGCCGTCCTGTTGTCCCATTTCGTTATAAGGTACTGATTTTCAATCACTTGACCTATCCATTCCAGTGTAAAATACCCCAGGTCCTGCAACAGTAGGTCCCCGGGCTGTAAAAAATCCGCTATACAACCGGCCGCTTTCTGGTCGTTTTCCGTGTAGGCGCTGATCTGGAAGTCCTCCCATTTCCCTTCCGTGAAATTGAACAGCGACTGTACCCTCGCCACCGCTTTTTGTTCTCCATGCGAATAATTGCCCGGGAAAAGCCCGTTCAGGTGGTCGGGCAACAGTTGGGTGGTACTGTCCCGTATCATCACCCTGTTAAAAAGTGCCGTCAGGGGCCCGGCCTGCCTTTTTTGGGCGGCAAACACACCCTTTTTGATGCTATGGTCAAGGGCCGCCTGCAGGGCCAGTTTGGCCATCACGGTACTGTTTTCACCCAACCGTTCGTTCAGGGACTGTTCCGTCACCGTCGTCCGGGCCTCAAGACCAAGTTGGGAGGACCAGTTCCGCAGTGCGTTCTTGCCCAATTGTTTCATGGACCAGAAACTCCTGAACAGGCCGCCCGCCGTGATTTTTTTTGGGCGGCGTTTATAGAAACCGCTCTGCCAGCCGAGCTCTTCGAAGTCCAGTATCTGGTCAATTAGGCGGATGGCTGTCGGGGCGGATGGCTTGGTCGAACTTTTTTCTATTTTTACCATGACGGTGCTGATTTTATAAATGGATAGATTTGAGAACTACCAATTTATTAAAATCACTCCGTCTTTTTCCTCTATGTCAAGGAACTATGTATTAGGGTTTTGTAAACCTGATGCCAATCCGAAGTGAATTCGGGGCTGGCTGTTGGGGGTCAATTGAAGCTGAAAATTCCCTGCGCCGCATTTCAAACTAATTTAGGTTACACAGTATTTAATGGTCTTTTCTGAAATAACCGACGGGGAAAGATTTTCCCGGGTGCCAGATTTCGGAACCGGTATTAAAATATCCCTGTATCTTCCGGCCGCTAATTATTTCCTGATCACTTATTTGTCTAAACGTTGAGAATGAGACACCTTCTGGCTGCAAAGTCCGCCCGCCTGTTCATGATACTTGGTGGCTTTTTTGTCACCAATGCCCTGGTCGCTGAATTCATTGGCGTAAAAATATTTGCTTTCGAACCCACCTTTGGAATTCCAACCCTGGAGTGGAAGTTATTCGGCCAATCCGGATCGTTGGCCCTTACGGCGGGGGTGTTGCTTTGGCCGGTCATTTTTGTCATGACCGACCTCGTCAATGAATACTACGGAAAAAAGGCGGTCAAATTCTTGTCCTATCTGACGGCCGGTTTGATTTCCTACGCTTTTATCATGATATTCATCGCGATTGACCTGGAACCGGCCAGTTGGTGGGTGGAGTCGGCACAAAACCGGGGAATAGTGGACAGGCAGTCGGCCTTTGCCAATATTTTTGGGCAGGGGTTATGGATCATCGTCGGTTCGTTGATCGCCTTTCTGATCGGGCAGGTAGTGGATGCGGGGGTTTTCCACCGGCTGCGGACAATCACCGGAGAGAAAAAGCTCTGGCTCCGGGCGACTGGTTCTACCTTTATTTCGCAGTTTATCGATAGCTACGTGGTGCTTTATGTCGCCTTTGTCCTGAATCCACAGGAAAATTGGTCCATGAACCTCTTCCTCGCAGTGGGTACCGTAAATTATATCTACAAATTTGTCGTGGCCATTATCCTGACGCCGGTCATCTACGCTGCTCATTTCGCCATCGATACCTATTTAGGAGAGGAGCTTTCGGAAAAATTGCGCATGCAGGCGCGGACGGAATAAACGTCCAAAACAGGAGTCTGAAGTTTCGTAACGGTCTTTTTTTACGGTTAGTTTACTGTTAATCAGTTGATTAAGCCGATCTGCCTGACAATGTTTCTACTGTCATTTAGTGTGAATAATCAGCCAGAAAAGCCCTGACATTTCCCTCTATCCGTTCTAATACTTTCCCTGTTTCTGCCTTTTCGAACTTAGTCCCGGTGATCGTTTCAAACAGCTCGATATACCGGTCTGTTACCTGATTGACAAATTCATCGGGCATGACGGGCATCTGCTGGCCCTCCAATCCCTGAAAACCGTTCTCCATCAGCCATTCGCGGACAAATTCTTTGGACAACTGTTTTTGGACCAATCCTTTAGCCTGCCTCTCGGCGTAGCCGTCCAGGTAAAAATAGCGGGAGCTGTCCGGGGTGTGTATTTCATCGATCAGATAAATTTTACCGTCTTTTTTCCCGAATTCGTATTTCGTGTCAACGAGGATGAGTCCTCTTTTGGCGGCCATTTCCGTGCCTCGCCGGAAAAGAGCCCGGGTGTATTTTTCCAGAACTTCATAGTCTGCTGCACTCACGATGCCCTGCGCAATGATGTCTTCTTTAGAAATATCTTCATCATGACCTTCTTCTGCTTTGGTGGCGGGCGTTATGATTGGTTGGGGAAAAGGATCGTGTTCTTTCATGCCGGCTGGCAACGGCACGCCGCAAAGTTCTCTTTTTCCCGACTTGTAAGTTCGCCATGCGTGACCGGTCAGGTAGCCCCGAATGACCATTTCAATGCGGAATGGCTCACAACGGTGCCCAATGGCCACGTTCGGATCGGGTGTGGCAAGCAGCCAATTGGGACAAATATCCTGTGTTGATTGAAGGAAATGGGTAGCTACCTGATTAAGTACCTGACCCTTGTAAGGTATCGGGCGGGGCAGGATGTGGTCGAAAGCAGAGATCCGGTCAGAAGCCACCATGACGAGCAGGTCGCCGATGGCGTAAACATCCCTTACTTTTCCGTGATACACATTGGTTTGGCCGGGAAAATTGAAATCAGTGCGGCCGACACTGCGTTGTTCGATAGCATCCATGCGTTGAGTTTTACCGGCAAAAGTAGGTTTATGTAAAAGTAAAAACGCAAAAAGCCCGGTGAAAAAATCCACCGGGCTTTCCAATTATTTTCCGACTTGCTGGTTTAAATTCCGTTGATGGAATTCCGGTCGGTGATGATATCTTTCAATTCTTTCAACATTTCGTACTGGTGTGGCAAAACACGCTTGAAAGCTTCTTTGACGGCAACAAATGCCCCTTTTTCAATAGCTTCGGGCACCATGATCTCAATTTGTTTTTTTACAAACTTCATATCGTGGATCATGATGGACTTCAGAGATGGTATGTCGTGCCAATCACCTTCAACGGCTATGCCTTCACCGACCTGGCCATCGGCACTTTCTACGGGGTCGAGAGAAATAAACTCATTGCCATTTTCCAGGGACGCAGCCTTGTCGGCCGTGACAGCGTGTTCGGGCAGACGGTAATCTTCCCCCTCTTTTTGCAGGAAGATTTCGAGTCCTTTTTCCCGGATACGATAGATAAACAGACTTGCGGATTTATTTATTTCCATCTTGCAATAATTAAATAGAACAGTGAAACAGGCAGTTGGCCATTATGTTTAAGAACCAACAAAGAAAAGGGTTTTGTCAGTATATAACACCGTTTGCCAAAGAAAATCAGACCAAAAAATGAGCCTTACCTATTTTCCCAACTCTACTGCCCGGTCCATAGCGGCCATGGCTCCACTTATAATGTCTTGATAAAGAGAAGTTTGGGAAAAGGAAAGTAACGCAGCTTCGGTGGTTCCACCCCGAGAAGCAACGCGGTTGATCCATTCGTCGCAGGAGTAGTCATCCTTTCGGAAAAGGTCAATGGCTCCCTTAAATGTCTGGCTGACGAGCAGTTCGGCCTCAGATTCTGAAAAGCCCAGCTTGCGCCCTGCTTCAATCAAAGCCTTCATGAAGAAAAAAACATAAGCCGGGCCACTGCCGGAGATCGCGGTTGCGGCGTCGATCAATTTTTCATCTTCTACATAAATAGTTTTCCCGGTCGTGTTGAGCAGATTTTGCACCATGACCAGCTCTATCCGGGTCACTTCGTCGGTGGAAGTGAACGCCGTCATACCCATACCGATCTGGGCCGGCAGATTAGGCATGGCCCGAATGATTTTGGTGGCACCCAATTCGGCTGTGATGCGTTCCATTTTTACCCCCGCCATGATGGAGAGAAATACCTGCTGCGGATCGACCATGGGCTGCATCGTGGAAAACAGGGTTGCGCTGTCCTGTGGTTTTACAGCCAGAATCACCAAATCGGCATTGGCCAGGCAGTCTTTTGGGTGCTTGCAAACGGAACCTAAATCCTCTTTTTCCAATTCATCCCACTTGTCGGGCGATTTTTCGAGGATCATTAAATCCTTTTTGGTGGTAATATGCGAATGAAGAAAAGCCCGGGCGTATGTTTTGCCCATATTGCCGCCTCCAATGATTAAAATTTTCATATCAAAAGACTTGAATGTTGGTGGTTATTTATCGGTTGACTGAGGTAGCGCCAAATGCTGCTCAGGTTTTATTGGAGAAATTAAAAAAGATGCGAAATTACCTTTTTCAAATATTAAAAGTCCGCACCATAGGTCATAAAGCAGATCGTGTGGTAAACCTGTCGTTTGCACAAGTACACCGTTTTTGTTTGAGTTAAAATTACAAATGACTGATTTTCAGAATGATAGAGCATGAATACCTGTTATTTATTTGGTGAAAAACCGGTTGCTGTGTGCGTTCAATATTTCACGTCGTTTTCCATCTTAAGTTTCTTCCCGCGGCTTTTTTATTGCGCAGCATCAACTCCCGACACAATTTTGACCAAAACACCACCTGCCACTTCCCGGCCCGGCTACACCAAACCGGAAAACAGGTTGAGAAAGTCTATTGAAAAACGGCCGGTTTGGCGGCTTGTTAGTTCTGCACCGGCTACCATTGGCTGAAAAGAAGTATTTGCGAAAGCGCTGCTATTATTGGTGTTTGATACTTGTGTGCAAAGTGCTTCTTCGGTGTTGCAGCAACATAGACAACCGGGCTCAAATCCCTTACAGTGCCACAAATTGGTGGTTTTCCGCCCTGCTCTCTGTTTCCGCCTCGGCACTGTATTTGCCCCTCTTGTTCGATGCTTTTCTATCGAGGCAACTCGACGATCTACTGGCTATTATTGCTATTTTTTCTTTCCCACTCCCAGCCCGACAGCCGATAAAATGTCATGATATTATGAGAAAAACAGTTTTGTTGGTGCTGTCAGTGCTTTATTCCGCAGGGGTGTCCGCCCAGTCCTTCACCGCTTCTTTATTTTCTGAAAATGGTTTATCCGTCGTGTTAGGTTTTTTGCTGGTTTTAACGATCCTCCGGTCTTACTGGCGGAAAAAAAAGGACCAAACACAGCGGCAGCAGCAAGAGGAAGCTGTACTCCGGCAGGAAGAGGAAATGTCTCACCTAAGCCTGGAACTGGAAGCCAAAACCATCAGCCTTGATTTGTTAAACAAAAAATTGCTGAGTGAAATGGCGAAACGGGAGGAACTGGAAAAAACTGCTTTCGCCCGTGATCATTTTCTGGCCAATATGGGAAATGAAATGCGGACACCACTCAACGCCATTACCGGGCTGGCCCATCACCTGCTTGCTCAGGAGCCGAGAGAAGATCAGGTCGAGCAGTTGCGCAACCTGCAATTTGCCGCCAACGACCTGGTGGTTTACCTCAACGATATACTGGATTTCTCCAAAATAGAAGCAGGAAAGCTGCATTTCGAAGATCGTCCGTTCAATATGAGCCGGCTGTTGAGGGAGGTGGAACAGAAATTCCATCACCGGGCGGCAGAAAAAAACCTGCAATTCCACTATCAGCAAGATGCGGCCATTCCCGAAGAACTATTGGGAGACGAGGCTTGTACCGTTCAAATTCTGAGCAACCTGCTGCAAAACTCTCTTCGTCAAACCGAAAACGGCAACATCCGGCTGGAGGTGGCCTTACTCAAAATGGAGGGCACCGAAGCCCTGCTGGAGTTTACGGTAGAATGGACGGATAGCAGCATTCACCGGTCAGTCATCGAAAGAATGTTTCAGGCCTACAACGATGTTGAAAGCGAACGCAGCGGTTATAACAGCCAGCAGTTTTCTTTGGCCATCACAAAAAGGCTGGTAGAATTACAAAATGGCAAAATGGATGTCCAGGTAGCAGCGGGTGAAAGCACCCGGTTCAAGGTGTGGTTGCCCTTTTTACTCGCAACTACAAACGGAGCCCGTCACAGAAACCATGAACCCCCGAAAATGGCCGGCCTGGAGGGCACCCGGGTATTGCTGGTGGACGACAACAAGATCAACCAACTGGTGGTGTCCAAAATGTTGAAGCGAGCCGGGATGGACGTCAGCCAGGTAAGCGATGGTCTGGAAGCGGTGAAAGCTGTTGAAGAAAACGACTTCGACCTGATCCTCATGGATATTCAAATGCCGGGAATGGACGGTTACCGGGCCACCGCTGAAATACGCCGGCACCAGATTGCCCGCAAGCGGGAGACACCCATTATTGCCCTGACGGCCTCCGCTTTTTTATCCGAAAAAGAGAAAGCGGTCCTGTTTGGCATGAACGACCACGTTGGAAAGCCGTTCAGCCCGGCAGAATTGATGGGGAAAATTTATAAATGTCTGCGTGTGCACAGCAAATAGTCCTGCAAATTAGCGGGGTACTTGAAGTGACCCGCTAATCCGTTTTAGCTGAAAAATAAAAAGGTTCCGCCGTGTCTTCGGCGGAACCTTTTTTAGTAAGAGTTTGAATTTCCCGATTATTGGTTGGCCTTTTTATAAGCATCCCAGCTGGTGGTGGTATAATGCTCTTCGGCAACAAATTTCAGTTCTTTTTTCATGTCATCCACAGGCTTGTAACCGGGAGAGATGAGGATGCGCTCGTAAGTTGGCGTTAGATAAACATAGCTTGGGTAGCCAAGTTTGCCATTCAACAATTCCGCAGCCAGCATGTGTACCCCCCGGCGGCCACTGGCCCGGTAGGTGAAAGTTGTTCCCTGAAATTCAATGGGCTCTTTTTGCTCCGCATCAAATTTGACCGGGTGAAAATTGGCGTTGATATACTTGGCCACCTCCGGATCGGAGAAGGTTGTGGCATCCATCCGCTTGCACCAGCCGCACCAATCGGTGTAAAAATCAATAAAGATCTTCTTACCTGTTTTAGTATTGGCTTTGACGGCCTCATCCCAGGTCATCCAGTTGATAGGGCCGGCAGCATCGGGAGCTTTGACGGATGGTACGTTAGGTTTGGCAATTTCTTCAGTTACTTTTGTAGTCCTGGGCATAAAGGCGAAAGCCAACCCGGCTACGGCAAGAACTAAAGCGATGAAGAATACTTTTTTCATTGGAAATAATTTAATTGTGTTCAGAGATAAACCCGGTGAAGGAATAAGCAAAACTAATGTGACGATATAACGAAAAAAAGCACGCTGGAGGTGCT
Organism: Saprospiraceae bacterium; assembly: GCA_041600595.1. Classification (GTDB taxonomy): domain Bacteria; phylum Bacteroidota; class Bacteroidia; order Chitinophagales; family Saprospiraceae; genus UBA6168. The sequence continues at coordinate 8,045 of JBFIJS010000063.1, forward strand.
TTTGTAAACTTTATTTGTCAAATCACCTTTTCAATATTTCCCTGGAATCTTCCCATTGACAGACCGGGGTCGCAAAAGAAAAAAATCAGTTGTTAACTTTCCAGTACCTATTAAAGAAAATGGAAATCTGTAACTTTTTATTTTCTGCGTAGCAACGAAAGTACCAAATATCAGAATTTGTCGCCAAATGTGGTATTTGATTTAATTAAACTTTAACCGTAAAACGTAATGAAGAGGAAAATAGTAGTCGCAGTTGGCGGGTCGAGCGGGTCCATTTACGCAAAGGTTTTGTTCGACCGTTTGCAACAAAACCCGGCACAATGGAGTGCCGTAGGGGTAGTCATGAGTGATAATGCCAGGTTCAACTGGTCGTACGAACTGGGCAATGAAGACTACCGGAATTACCCTTTCGATTTCTACGAAAAGAAGGATTTCATGGCTCCTTTTGCTTCCGGTTCAGCAAAATACGACACAATGATTGTCTGCCCCTGTTCCATGGGTGTTCTCGGACGCATTGCCGCCGGGGTCTCCGACGACCTGACTACCCGGGCCGCCGATGTCATTCTCAAAGAGAGGCGGCGATTGATCCTGGTGCCAAGGGACACCCCGCTCAGCCTGATCCACATCAATAACATGAAAACTGTAACGGAAGCAGGTGGTATCATTTGTCCGGCAGCTCCTTCTTTTTACAGCAAACCAACTACCTTTGAGGCCCTTGCTGCTACCGTGATCGACCGGGTACTGGACCTTTCCGGGCTGGAATTGGAAAGCTACCGGTGGGGAGAGTGAGTCTGGTCAGGTGATGTTTGGCAAAAATTGGAAAAACAAACCTCTCTGCCGCCAGGTCGGTTTTCCCGTCCCTCCGGTTAAGGCAAAATACCAAATGACGAAACCGAAGAGCCATTAATAATGTGTAACAAAAGTTTCTTTAAAATCCCTTGAGGCAGGCTTTCCGGCTGTTGCAAAAAGAACAACTTTCCCTGCTCCACATTTTATAAATAAATTTCTGTTACAGTGCAATTAATCTATGAAAAATAAATTCACCCTTATTTACGAGGATAATGACCTGCTGGTACTTGATAAAGCGTCGGATGTGCTGACGATCCCCGACCGGTTTAAGCCCGAAATTTTTAACCTGTACAATTGGCTGGAAGACAAATACGGCAAAATATTTACCGTTCATCGCCTGGACCGTGAGACCAGCGGACTGTTGGTTTTTGCTAAAACAGAGGAGGCACACCGGTCTCTTTCCAGGCAGTTTGAGGAACGCACGGTTGAAAAGATTTACCAGGTACTCGTGGAAGGCGTCATGCAAGAAAAACAAGGTGCGATCGATAAGCCCATCGCCAAACACCCCGTTAAGCCCGGCCGCATGATCGTGAACGCCAAGGGAAAACCTTCCCTCACGTTGTACAAGGTGGTAGAGGAGTTTAAAAACTTTTCCCTGGTGGAAGCCGACATCAAGACCGGACGGACTCACCAGATCAGGGTGCATTTTCAATCAATTGGCTATCCCCTGGCGGTCGACTCGGTTTATGGTCGCAACGAGGCTTTTTATTTGTCCAAAATCAAGCGGAAATACAATTTTGGGAAAGATGGGGAGGAGCGCCCCATGATGTCACGTACCAGCCTCCACGCCAGTCGGCTCGTCCTCGATCACCCAACGACCGGCGAAAGGAACACCTTCCAGACCGAACTCCCCAAAGACTTCGGGGCCGTAGTCAAGCAGTTGCGCAAATGGGGGGTGTAATGCCTGCCTCCTCTGTCTGTGAGCTTTATCTCTGCCAGCAGTGTGAGACACTGTCCGGGCTATTTTTCCAATTTTTTTTCAAAATCAATAAAAAAGGAAAGGGCTTCCGGGTTGCGCATGGAGTCCTTATTGGCAGCTTTAGCCACTGCTTTTCCCAATAATATCTTCTTCACGGGGGCCTCCAGTTTTTTACCGCTGATGGTGTAGGGTATGTCCGGCACTTCGATGATATCGTCCGGTACGTGCCGGGGCGAACATTCGGAACGCAGTGTCTTTTTTATCTTATTTTTCAGCGCTTCGCTCAACGTTTCCGGTTCATTTAGCAAAACAAAAAGCGGCATATAGTCCCGGCCACCACTCAGTTCAAGATTGACGATGAGACTGTCTTTTACTTCAGTTACTTTGTTGATGACGTTGTAAATTTCTGCCGTACCGATGCGTACGCCGCCCCGGTTAAGGGTCGCATCCGACCGGCCGTGAATGATGAGGCCGTCGTTGGCGGTGATCTCCATCCAGTCGCCGTGCCGCCATACGCCGGGGTACATCTCAAAGTAGCTGGCGGTGTACCGGGCAAAGTCTTCATCGCCCCAAAAGAAAACGGGCATGGATGGCATGGGCCTGGTAACGATCAGTTCGCCGACTTCACCGGTGACCGGTTCGCCGGCTTCATTCCAGGCTTCAATAGCTGCGCCAAGGCAGCGGCACTGTATTTCTCCCTGAAAAACCGGCCTGGTCGGACACCCACCCACCCAGGCTGTACACACATCGGTGCCGCCGGCCATCGAACTGAGCCAGAGGTCTGATTTGATGCTCTCGTAAACCCAACCGAATGCTTCCGGGGGCAGGGGGGCGCCAGTGGAGCCAATGCTTCGCAGGGCACTCAGGTCGAAGGCCCGGCCCGGCTCCAGTCCTTGTTTCATGCAGGCAGTGAGAAACGGGGCGCTTGTACCAAAGTGGTTGATGCGGGCTTTTTCGGCAAACGACCACAAGTTGCTCAGGTCCGGATAGCCGGGGCTGCCTTCGTACAGCACCACGGTGGCGCAGGCGAGGAAACTTGCGTTGACGAAATTCCAC
>JBFIJS010000064.1:0-10815 GCA_041600595.1 Saprospiraceae bacterium
CTGTTCGGCAAAAGCTTTCAGGTGTTCCTGGACACCTTGTTCTCCCATCCAATTTTTAGGGTTCCCTAGTTTATTTTCGAGGTCTTTCAGATTTTCCTGGGCCTCTTTTCGCTGTTTTGTGAGGCGCCCCGTTTCATCAACATGCCGATTTATTTCATTCACAAGCTCCTCCCGCGTCCATTTTTTATCGGAGTCCTTGCCTGTTACTGTTATCGTTCCTTCATCGCTATTGCTCAACTTTATCAGGGCATCAACGTAACTATTAACCTCTGCTTTAACCTCTTTGAGGTCTTTGTCCAGCTTTGACACTTGTTCTCTCCGCTGCCCAACCATCCTTTTCAGGAAGGTCGTACTCATTTTGGTATCTGCTTCCGCACCTGCTTCCTTTCTTTGGGCCACATTGACGGCACTTGCTATCTCTCCCCATCTTCCCTGTGCCCTTTCTCTTTTCTCGGGAGTCATGATCTCCCGTGGCGTCAGGATGACTTCATCTCCCTGCCGGAGTTCAGGATGTTCTGTCAATGGCACGAACTTGTCAGTAGCCACCTGTAAATCTTTTAAAAGTTTATTTTTCTTTTCCGGAGAAATGCCTGTTACAGCATCATTTACAGCACCGAGCCATTTTTCGGGCGTAAGTTCTTTATCCTGTTTTCCCATATTAAGGATCTTGGCCCGATCCGCTTTTTTGACTCCGGCATTTTTCAGGGCTTTTACACTGGCTTTTACAAATTTTTTATCCCCCAGCCTATATTGACCATCCAGCACAGCGTGTAGTTGATTCAATACTGCTGCTTTCTCCCCTGGATCACTAATATTTTTGTCGATGACCATTCTGGCAAAGTGCAGCCCTGATTTTTCTAAGGTGAATTTTTTACCGCCATCTTTGATTTCGCCGTGAAATTTTTTCGGGATCCCAACGTCCTTCAAGACCTTTTGGATGGCAGTAGCCAGGCTGCCTTTAACATCCTCCCGGTGCCCTACTTCTGGTTTGATGTTCTTTTTAGCCAGCTCAATACCATGTAAACCAAAATCTTTGAGAGTTTGTAAACCATAATATTCAAACTTGATAAAAGTACGTTTTCCCCCATCCAATGTACCAAAGTGAAGCTGGCTCTTTTGTACCGGTAACTTTAAACTCCGGTCTTCTTCTCCAGCATCGTTATAGAAACCATGAAAGTCCATACCGTAACTCATATCTCTGCGTTCCTGAAAGTGGGTGGAGTCTCTTTCGTAGTAAGTGTCGCCCTTACTATCCCTCATGTCTTTCTTATCCGATCGTAAAGTCTTAAACCAGCTCTCCTTTTTATTGCCAAGTGTTAGATATTGATTCAACTTGCCATTGTCTTCCAACACCATCATTCCTCCGATAAAATTTTGGTTTTTCATGGAAGCCTTTCGGTAAAGACTCCAACTGATGGCTCGGATATTTCTGGCATGTTGGTAGGCCGATATTTTTGCAACTCTCCCGGGGCCCGCACCGAACCCCATTTCGCAAGATGGCTTCACCTTTTGACAAAACAGATGGCAGCGTTTAAAGAATGCGAAACAAACAGCCAGATGCCGCATTGACTGCCTGTTGTTATAATCATAGTTTAAAATACGAAGTGGCACTTTTTAGCCTGCTTTTTTTGTCCTGAAGAGAAACTTCCTGCCATTAAAATTAAAAATGGTAGCTCATCCTTTTTTTAATTCCTTATCAGGTGGTTTGGCACTGTTTTTTGAGTAGAAGCATAATTACCCTCCACTTTATTGTTGTAGTCCAGTATAAATTCAGGTAAAATATCTATTCAATCGTTTTATCATCATTACCCGGCGAGACCAGGCAATGGATTTTGGCTGCATTTCCGAAATATCTTGTCTTTTTCCAAAATACTTATTTCGATTTCATGCCCGGCCCGAATCAAATGTATATCACGTGCACACCTGAATGCTGTTTAGTTCCTGAACGGCTTTTATAATTCAACCTCGGTACTGGACACCTATCCTCAAGTTCCCCTCCTACAGCACAGTCAGGCTGTACCAGATTGTAATAGATTCCCCCCGGAATTTATTTTATAAACGTCCATCATCCTCCCGATTTGGCGAAGAACACTTCCTTCTCAAGCAAACATGCTAAAATCAAGAACTATGGTATTTTATGTACGTATGGCAGCAGTATTATTGCTGTTTACAATCAGTTACCCTTCCTTTGCCCAACCCGTGTGTGATTGTGTCAATACCGGCAACTGTCCGGTGCCGATCACTGATAATGGCTCCTACAACGGAACGCTAAATGTTACCGTAGATGGGGACAACGACCTGGGCACCTGTCCGCTCACCTCGGTCTGTTTTACGATTACCCATACCTGGATAGGTGACCTGAGCGTCTCGCTTACTTCTCCCAGCGGAGTCAATTACCTGATGATGGCAGATGTAAACAACAACTATGGAGGTTGTGGTATGCAGCAAGACAATGTCGATATCTGTATCTTCCCCGGCTCTTTCAATCCGCCGGCAACCAACAGCAATGGAGATCTTACCGAATACATTTGTAATGCGGGACCTTGTCCCGCCGGCACTTGTTGCATGACGGGAGTGTACACGATGGCCTGTGGCGGAGTAACGGACCCGATCAATGGTGCTTTACAGGCACCCAACTGTGATTTGAACGACTTCAATATCCCTGGCGATCCCGCCAATGGTACCTGGACCTTAACCGTTGTGGATGTGTGCAACATGGATACCGGAACCCTCGACAACTTTTCCCTCACGTTTGCCTGTGGGGTCGAAACCTGTATTTCCTGTGAAGCGGACGGAGGAACGCTTGATTCCATGGATGTAACGAGCTGTTTTGGCAGCCCCAACCTCGATCTCAACCTGCCACCAAATTATGTCGGGCAGCCCCCGATCGATAGTATCTACGGCTACGGATATGTGATTTCCCAAAATGGAATTGTACTGGAAGTTGATACGATCGGCGCTGATCTGACTTCACAACCACCCGGTACCTATCAGGTACAGGGCATTTCCTATTTCATCCGCGATTCTTCCGACCTGGACGGCATGGTTGGATTGGATACCGCTACGGTCATCTCTCAACTGGCCTCCAGCACTGCTCCGTTTTGCGGCGCTTTTTCACTCAACTGGATTAACGTTACCATTTTACCACCGATCCCTGCGACGACACTGGATACGGTCATATGCGAGGGCGACTGTATCATGGTTGGCAATCAGCAAGTTTGTGCATCCGGGTCTGTTACGCTGGTAACAGCGTTTGGCTGCGATAGTGTTGTTAATGTAACACTGACGACTATCCCGATCGATACGACTGATTTTACAGCTGCTGTTTGTGTTGGGGAATGTATAGAAATTGGTGGAAACCAGTATTGTCCGCCAGGCCCGCAATTTGTCACCCTGACCAACGCCATGGGGTGCGACAGTATCATCCGTTTGACTTTCAATGAAATTACGACTACAGCGATCATAGCCCCACCCAACCCTGCCACGCTGACCTGTACAAACAACTCCACGGTGCTGGACGGTTCTTCCTCTGCCGGTGACGTGTTCGAATGGAGCGGACCCGATGGTTTTACCAGCAACCAACCATCCGTAACGGTATCCGACCCCGGCACTTACGTGCTGACCGTCTATGATAATACGGTCAGCCCTGCCTGCCAGGCCAGTACCACCATAACAATTGGCGATGGTATTGTTCCGCCCGACCTGATCGTGGTGGGTGCTACACCGGAAATCTGTGAGGGCGAATCTTTCGACCTTTCCTCTTTGAACATTCAAGATCAAAACAGTACTAATCCTACTCTTACTTTCCATAGCGGCACGCCCGCTACGCCGGCTAATGAATTGAGCAGTCCGCTTATTTCACCAACTTCCACTACGACCTATTACATATCGGGCACAACAGGCGCCTGTACCGACGAAACCAGTATCAACATTGAAGTCGTCACCATGCCTCTAGCGGATTTCACAACTGCCCCAACTATCTGTGCCACGGAAGGATCCACGGTCACGTACAACGGCAACGCCACTGCTGCCGCAAACTACAATTGGAACTTCGGCGGCGGCACTGCCGCACCCGGAACCGGACCGGGCCCGCATCAGGTTACCTGGCCGGGTGCCGGCAACTATACAATTTCGCTGGAGGTAGAAGAAAACGGCTGCACGTCTTCTGTTGTCACCCGGGAGGTTTCGGTTGAAGAGCCGCTGCCTGTGCCACAAATTGACTGCAACCCGACTACCTCGTACATTATATTCAGTTGGAACGATGTGCCTGGCAGCACTGGCTACGATGTCAATGTCTTATACAAGCCAAACAGCAGCACACAAGTACAAAATTCGGATACGGAAATACGGTTCAACGGCTTAAATCCGGGCGAGTATGTCACCATCGAAGTGGTGGCTCTCGGGGCAAATAGTTGTGGAAACAGCTCCGCCCAACTTACCTGCTATGCTCAGGATTGCCCTTCGGTAACGCTCGGCATTTCCAACGTACCTGATATTTGCCTGGTACCCAATCCACCTATCGTCAGCCTTCAGGCTGTTGCTACCGGCGGTACTGGCAATGGTAATTTCGTTTGGTCGGGTACCGGTGTATCTTCAAGTGGCAACTTTGACCCCGATCTGGGAACAGTAGGCGTCAATACCCTGACTCTGAGTTATTATGAAGCCAACTGTGTCTATGTTGAAAATATAGAAATCATCTTACACGAAACACCGCATGTAGCGCTGGACATCCCTTCCTTTATTTGCGCAGGCGATGTTATTACCATCAACTTTACAGGCATAGCCCCCCCCGGTTCTATCTTCAATTGGGACTTCGACGGAGGTACTGTTGTGACAACCGGCACGCTTACAGAGACCGTCGACGTGATATGGCCAACCGGGGGCAATTACAACGTTTCTCTTTCAGTACAAAGCCCCAGTGGTTGTACTTCAGCAACGCTGGTACGTCCCATCAGCCTGTACACTCCTTTACAAGAACCGAATATCATGTGTGAAGCGACTACTTTCAGTATCGACTTTACCTGGACGGCCGACCCCAATGCTTCCAGTTATTCTGTAACATTCCCGGGAGGACACAACGGAATAAAAATATCAAACACCCATTACCGGGTGACCAATCTTGGCCAGGGAGAAACGGTCGAAATAATGGTGCAGGCCATTGGTGCTATCCCTTGCGGAAACAGCACCTTTACGACCTCCTGCCAAACCGAATCCTGTGACCCGGTCGATATCGCGATTGATGCCGTAGGTGACATTTGCCGCACGGCCACCACAGCACCTTTTTCACTCAACTCAACCGTGACCGGAGACACCCCCGCTGGCACGTTGACGTGGACCGGCAATGGCCTCAGCAGCAACGGGGTTTTTGATCCGGCCCAGGCACAGCCGGGGGCTAACGTCCTGACCCTGACCTACGAAGAAGGTACCTGCATCTTCTCAGATTCTATCACAATTAATATATCTGATACGCCAATTGCCGACTTCACTTCCGGCACAAACACCTGTGTGGGTGAACCAGTTTCGATGACTTACTCGGGGACAAACAATACAAACCTGAACTACACCTGGGACTTTGACGGTGGAACAACCACTAATGGCGCTGGCCCTGGCCCTCACGACGTGGTCTGGGCTGCTGCCGGCACCTATGCCGTCAATTTGATAGTTGAAAACACGGATGGTTGCACTTCTGAAACCACAACGGTGGAGGTGACTGTAGAGGAACCTTTACAGACCCCTGTCATCAGCTGTACCAATACCACTACTTCTGTCTCTTTTTCCTGGAACAGCGTGCCCGGTGCTGCAGATTCAACCATTACCGTTTCTACGCCCCAAATGGGTGTTTTGCAAGGCAACACTTACACCATCAACGGCCTTCAACCCGGTACACCGGTTGATTTTGAATTGACCCTGACAAGTGCCACCGGTGCCTGTCCGCCACTGGTTATTCCCTATTCCTGTGCAGCGGCGAATTGTCCGGATATCACAGTGGACGTGGAAGAGATAGCAGACATTTGTCTGGGCACCAGTCCACTCATACCACTAGATGCAACCGTGTCGGGTAGCGACGGATCCGGAACCGGTACCTGGTCAGGCAACGGTGTTGACGTAATGAGTGGCACTTTCGACCCGGCGGCGGCGGGCTTTGGGGCACATGTTATCAAATACACTTTCAGTGAAGTAGCCTGCACGTATGAAGATTCTATTGTTGTAAATGTTTACCGGCAGCCTTCCAGCGATTTTACCGCTGATGCGATCAGCTGTATTACCGATGCGGTGCTTGTTTCCTTTAACGGATCGGCTGGTAATTCAGCTAATTTTATCTGGGACTTCGACGGAGGAACAGCGGTACCGGGCAGCGGGCCCGGCCCGCATCAGGTCACCTGGAGCACGCCCGGCGATAAGACTATCTCTTTGCATATTGAGGAAAACGGCTGTACGTCAGGCCAACTGAGCCAGGCAGTGCAAATCGACGAGGAATTGGCTATTCCCGTTGTTTCCTGTACCTCAACGACGGCCTCCGTCGAATTCAACTGGACCGCCGTGACGGGAGCTACAGCCTACGAATTCATCATCTTAAACCAGGGCTCAGGCACGCAAAGCACAACAGACCTCAGCCACCTGGTGTCGGGTCTTGATCCCGGCGAGGAAGTTACACTACAACTGACACCAACGGGCAACACCGTATGCCCACCCCAGCCAACCACCGTCTCTTGCAGCGCCAGCCTCTGCTCCGATGTGATAGTCGATATAGCGCCCGTAGCTCCTATTTGCTTCACGCCCGAAGCGACCCAGATTGTTTTACAGGCCGATGTCAACAGTTCTGCCGGAACCGGAACCGGTTTGTGGTCCGGTCCGGGTATAATCGACCCGGTAAATGGTGTTTTTGATCCATTGGCAGCCGGGGAAGGAATACACCTGATCCGGTACGACTACCAGTTGGTCAATTGTACATTTTCAGAGACAACCGAAATAAAAATAGCGCCACCTCCTACTGCCGATGCCGGTGAGGACGTCAGTCTGACCTGCTGGGACGCAGGCGCTTCCTACCGCCTGGGCGGCGCCAACAATGCTGCGGGTCCCAATATCATTTACGAATGGAGTACGGTCTCGGGCAATCTTCCCGACAATGTAAATGTTCTGCGGCCGGAAGTCACAGAACCCGGCACCTATATACTGACTGTAACCGATGTAGAACTGGGTTGCTCCAGTTCCGATGAAGTCATTGTTTCGGCACCAATGGACGCCCCTCAGGCCAGTATTGTTGCGGAAGCATCAGATTGCAGCAGACAGCACACAACCGTCATGGTGGATAATGTAACGGGCGGCATAGAACCATATCTGTTTTCTTTAAATGGTGAGCCATATGTGGCCGAGCGCACATTTGCATTTCTGCCACCCGGTAGCTACAATCTTTCTGTTGTAGATGCAGCCGGCTGCGAAGGGGAAACCATGTTTGAGGTTGAAGACCTGGGAGGAGCCCTGACCCTGGAGCTGACGGCCAATTTAGTCGGCCGGAACCATATCGAAGAAGGGGAATCTATTCAATTGCTGGCATTGACCAATGTCCCTCTGAACCAACTCGACTCGGTCGTTTGGTCAAATGAAGCATTACTGAGTTGTACCGATTGCCTCAACCCAATGGCTTCACCCACCGAAGCCACCACATTTACCGTAACCATTTACTTAAATGGTTGTGAAATATCCGCTGAGATAACCATTCATGTTGAATATAAAAACCCTGTTTACGCTCCCAACGCCTTCTCGCCCAACCTGGACGATGTAAACGACGCTTTCAGATTGTACCCTGGCCCAAGGGTAGCCCATATTCATTCCTTGTCGGTCTTCGACCGTTGGGGTGGAATGGTCTTTTCCAGGAAAGATATCTCGCCCGACGATCCGGAAGCAAGCTGGGATGGTACACTGAATGGAAAAGAACTTAACCCAGGTGTTTTTGTCTGGTTTGCCGAAATAGAACTGATCGACGGCACTTCCAAAATACTGGAGGGGGAAGTGATCCTTCTTCGGTGATCAAACCGCAATGATAAAATTCCAAAGGGGTGCCGGCATTTAAGCCTGCACCTCTTTTTCTTTTTTTACCACTCCATAACAGCCGCTGTTGAATACTGTTTTTCGGATATCGGTAGTATATCTGAGGAAAAACCGGAGGAACGGACATATTAAGATTTTTTGGTAAAAAAATTGTCTTAGTGAGGTGACAGAGGCCAAGGGGTACTCGTGAATCAAAAGGGGTTCAAAACATTAATTGGAGGTTTCCGCAAAAAATTTGGTATTCATTCCCTTAAAACTTCGGGTAAAATTAACTTTGTAACCGATTTTCATAAAAAGTCGGTTTTCCCGAACACTCATTTAACTCCCGGGCACCGTCCTTCTATCCCAATACCCTGGTAGGTAAAGAAAAGTATTCTCTGTCAGTATTGGCTATTCTCCTGGTAACCATGAAATGGATCAATTCCAATGAACATTGAAAGATAGCCTGACCGCGCCATCTCTTTTACTCCCCCTATTCCAACTCCAACAGAACTGCAAAAAAACTGAGTGAAAACCAGCATTAAGCTTAAAACACTGTAAACCAGCAAAATAGTTAGCAATGACAAGAATTGTGCGATTCGTGGGAATGATACTACTACTTTTTGTGACTCCTTCGCTCCTGGCTCAACCCTGCGACTGTATTTCTACCGGCAATTGCCCTGTGGCTATATACGACAATGCATCCTTTCAGGGTACGCTGAACGTGACCGTCAATGGCCCCAACGACCTGGGTGCCTGCCCGCTTACCAAAGTTTGTTTCAGCATCACCCATACATGGGTAGGAGACTTGTCCGTTGCGCTTACCTCTCCCTCCGGTGACAATTTTTTACTGATGGCCGATGCCGACAATAATTTTGGCGGCTGTGGAACAGAAGATGACAACATCAATATTTGCATTGAACCGGGCATTGGCAATCCGGTCACTGCCAACACAGAATATATCTGCAATGGAAGCATGACCGGTATCTGCCTGTTAGGGAATTGGACCATGCCATGCGGTGGCGTATCCGACCCCGTCAGCGGAGCCGCCCAGGCCCCTAACTGCGACCTGAACGACTTCAACTCGCCCGGCAAACCGGCCAACGGAACCTGGATACTCACGGTAAATGACGTTTGTCCTGACGATGTCGGGACACTGGACAATTTCGAATTATTTTTTGATTGTGGCACGTCCGTCTGTATTGTTTGTGAGGCCGAGGGAGGAGCATTAAACGCTGACGATGCCACCTCCTGTTTTGGCGACCCAAGCCTCAATCTAAACCTTCCTCCTGTTTATGGAGGTGGAGAACAGGCAGCGCCAAGCGGGGAGTACAGCTACAATTATGTAATTTCTCAAAACGGGACCATCATTGCCATCAATCCCACGCCCGATATGTCTTTTCAGCCACCGGGCGTTTATCAGGTTTGCGGGTTGTCTTATCTGACCCTGGCCACCGGAGAGGTACAGGCATTGATCGGGATGAACCTGACAGCTGCCCAAAATCTGGTGACAGGCCCAACCGCTGCATTTTGCGCCGATTTTTCCACCGACTGCGTAACGGTGACGATCGGCAATATCATCCCTCCTACCGTACTGGATACATTTGCCTGCCTCGGAGAGTGTGTTTACCTCGAAAATTCAAATGGCGATCAGGTAGAAGTATGTTCTTCCGGCGATGTGATCCTGGATTCCTATCTGGGCTGCGACAGTGTTATTACCGTTATTTTACAGCCCATTTTCATAGAATCAACGATAGCCGATACCGTATTATGCCCCGGGGAGTGCATGGAAGTCAACAACCTGGTATTCTGTCCGCCCGGGCCATTCATCATAACACTGGAGAGTGTTTTCGGCTGCGACAGCACCGTCACCTATTTTGTCACTCAGGACTCCACAGAGGCAGTTATTCTCCCCGACTCATTGCATGAGCTGAACTGTATAAACACATCCATCGTGCTGGACGGGTCGTCCTCCCGTCCTTCCGGGGCAAGTTTTACCTGGATCGGACCTGCCAATTTTTTAAGCAACAGTCCTTCGGTAGAAGTAACCGTTCCCGGCCAGTACACCTTGATTGTCGAGAACCATGCCGTCAGCCCCTCTTGCTCTTCTTCTACCACGGTAAATGTGACCGGAAATTTGACAGAACCGGGGCTAAAGATCAATGGCCCGTTGCCCGCTTTGTGTTCCGGGGAAATATTTGACCTGACTGACCTGGAAGTTGTAGATACCAACAACAGCTCCCCGACTTTCACTTACCACAGCAATACCCCGGCTACCTCCGCCAATGCACTGGATACCTCGTTGGTTTCCCCTTCCGTTACCACCACGTATTACATCCTTGCTACCACGAGTGGCGGTTGTACCGATGAAATCGCAGTTGAGCTAATCGTCAACCCATTGCCAGTCGCTGACTTTACGGCTACTTCGCCGATTTGCCTGACAGAAACATCAACTATTGCCTACAGCGGCAACGTGAGTCCGGCCGCGACTTACACCTGGACCTTTGGCGGCGGCACAGCCACGCCTGGAACAGGCCCCGGGCCGCATACCGTTACCTGGCCGACCAGCGGTACAAAAACCATTTCACTGAAAGTAACAGAAAATGGATGCTCCTCCAGCTTTAGCCAAACCGTCAGTGTCGCTGCGCCCCTGCCCCAACCCGTCGTCAATTGTAATCCGCAAACGAACAGCGTTGAATACATCTGGGGATCTGTTCCGGGTGCCAGCAGCTATGAAGTCAATGTGGTGATCGGGCCAACCGGCGTGATGACGTCCGACACATCTTA
>JBFIJS010000065.1:0-10801 GCA_041600595.1 Saprospiraceae bacterium
GCATTGGCAGGTAAAACTACTATTTCGGTACGTTCCTTCAGGGGTTTATCACCAGCAAACGACAATCAGCAAACACCAATAAACCATATTTACCTACATTTGCCTTTCCTGAAAAAAACGGTCTGTTAAGCAACAGTCAGGAACGTTATTACACCTTATGAATTTCAACATTTTATACCATCTCGGGCGTTATGTTATTTTGCTCAGAACGGCATTTTCCAAGCCAGAAAAATGGTCTATGTACTGGAAGGAAACCCTGCGTCAGATGGACGATATTGGCATCGGTTCGCTGGTCATTGTCGGGCTCATTTCCATTTTTATGGGTGCAGTAGCCGCCGTGCAATTTGCCTATCAACTGGACGGCACGCTCGTGCCATCTTATTACATCGGGTACATCGTCCGGGATCTGGCCATCATCGAATCCGCCCCAACCATCACCTGCCTGGTACTGGCGGGCAAGGTAGGGTCGAACATGGCAGCCGAACTGGGTGGCATGCGGCAAAAAGAGCACATTGACGCAATGGAGATCATGGGAGTCAATACCGCCTCCTACCTGGTCATGCCCAAATTGGTGGCTGCGCTGGTCGTCATTCCTTTGCTGGTAACCATCTCGGCCTATGTTGCCATTATTGGCGGGTACCTGGCGGTTGTCCCCAACGGAGAAATTTCAGCCGACGATTACGAACGCGGCCTGCGGGCATTTTTTGTGCCGCGCAACGTCGAAATGATGTATATCAAAGCAGTCGTTTTCGCTTTTATTCTCACCACTGTTTCCTGCTTTCAGGGTTATTATGTGACGGGCGGAAGTATTGAGCTGGGGCGTGCCAGTACCAATGCTGTCGTCTTTAGCAATATCACTATCCTGACCGCCGACTACCTCATCGCAGCCCTTTTGATGGGTTGACAACCAAGCATTCCAATATGATTCGAGCGAAAGACATATTCAAATCATTCGATGAAACGGAAGTCCTGAAAGGCATCTCTATGGACTTTCTGCCGGGAAAAACCAATCTCATCATTGGTAAAAGCGGCGCTGGTAAAACGGTTTTCCTTAAAATTCTCGTTGGCCTGTTCGAACCAACATCCGGCCATGTGTGGTACGACGACACCGACTTTTTTGAACTGGATAAAAAACAGAAAAGAGCCATCAGAATGAAAGTCGGTATGCTCTTTCAAGGCTCTGCCTTGTTCGACTCTATGACCGTTGAGGAAAATGTCGGCTTCCCGCTCGATATGTTTACCAACAAAACAAAAAAAGAGAAACTCCACCGCATCAATGAAGTGCTCGAACGTGTCAACCTCGAGAACGCCAACGACCAGTACCCCTCGGAAATAAGTGGCGGAATGCAAAAAAGGGTGGGTATCGCCCGTTCTATCGTCATGAAGCCGCGTTACCTTTTCTGCGACGAGCCCAACTCCGGCCTCGACCCAAAGACGGCCCTTCTCATCGATGAACTGATCAGGGAAATTACCTACGAAAACGATATTACCACTGTCATCAACACCCACGACATGAACTCGGTCATGGAAATCGGCGACAACATCGCCTACCTGCACCTCGGCCAGTTGGTCTGGACGGGCAGCAAGGCTGATGTTCTCGAAAGCGACAATGAACTGTTGCAGAGCTTCATTTTTGCTTCACCATTCTTACAGCGCTTACGGGAAAAAGCACTTAAATAATCAGGTCTTCCACCTGCTTTTATCCATTTCAGTAAATAAACTGGCTCCCGGTCACTTGAGTCAACCCGGGGCTTTAACAGGGCTCCGGCCTGGAGCCTACCGGTCATTCCGGGCAGCCGGTCAGCTCCTTCCAGAAAATTTCAATTGCGGCCAACCTGACATTTCTCCCTCTGCAATAATGACTTTTGTCAACATTTACCCTTGCAAGTCAGGATACTTTTGCCTTTGTAATAGTTCTTTTTACACTAAGTCATTTTTAGATAAAAAAGGGCTGTTATTGCAAAATTTTACCTTGACATGATCCACCAACTTGATAAAATATTCAAGCCAAAATCTATTGCCGTTGTCGGCGCTTCTACCAAAGAAAACTCCGTTGGACATTCCATCTTCAAAAACCTGCTGGAGAATGAATTCAAAGGAGAGCTGTACCCCATCAATCCAAAAGCAAAGGAAATCTTAGGAAAAACGGCTTATCCGAGCATTTCGGAAGTCCCTGACCCCATTGACCTGGCCGTCATCGTCGTGCCATCTAAATTTGTCCCGGCAGTTGTGGAGGAATGCGGCCAATCGGGCGTGGGGGGGCTCATCATCATTTCCGCCGGTTTTAAGGAGGCAGGCGAAGAAGGTGAGAAAATGGTCGAACAGATTCTCGCCACTTGCCGCACCTACAAGATGCGTTTGATCGGGCCAAACTGCCTCGGCAGTATCAACCCCAAACTGCGCATGAACGCCACTTTCGCCAACAGGATGGCACTACCCGGCAACATTGCCTTCATTTCCCAGAGTGGCGCCCTGTGCTCATCTATCCTCGATTGGGCCTGCGAGCAAAACGTGGGGTTCAGTCACTTCGTTTCCATCGGTTCCATGGTAGACGTTGGCTTTGCCGAACTCATCGACTACTTCGGGATGGACCAGGATACTTCATCCATACTGATCTATATGGAGTCGTTGACGGACGCCCGCAAATTCATGAGTGCAGCCAGAGCTTTTGCCCGTTCCAAACCCATCATTATTCTAAAAGCCGGTAAAAGCCAGGAGGGTAGTAAGGCTGCCATGTCGCACACGGGCACACTTGCCGGCAACGATGCCGCATTTGATGCCGCTTTCAAGCGGGCAGGCTGTCTGCGGGTAGAGACCATCTCCCAATTATTTAACTGCGCCCAGGCACTCTCCATGCAGCCACGACCACAGGGCAATCGCCTGGCCATCGTAACCAATGCCGGGGGCCCCGGCGTATTGGCAACCGACTACCTGACCACCCGCGGCGGCAAGCTCGCCCAGCTCTCCGAGAAAAGCCTGGCCGGATTAAATGCCGCGCTTCCCCCGACGTGGAGCCACGGCAACCCCGTGGATGTCTTAGGGGACGCCTCCGCTGAAGCCTACCAAACGGCCATTGAGATCTGCCTTTCCGACGAAAATGTGGACGGTGTGCTGACGGTACTCACGACCCAGACGGTCACCGACCCTTCGGCCACGGCAAAAGCATTGGTGGAAGTGGGTAAAAAATTTAAAAAACCTATTCTGGCTGCCTGGATGGGCGAACGGGATGTTTGGGAAGCCCGGGAAATTTTGGAAAGCGGCAAAATTCCGAACTACCGGTACCCGGAAAGCGCCGTGGATGTTTTTATCCAGATGCATCAATATTCCCGCAACCTGGAACTGCTCTACGAAACGCCCCCGGAAGCTCCTCATCGTTTCGTCCCGAGAAGAGATGCTGCCTGGCATATACTCCGGACTGCCCTGGCCGAAAAAAGACATTACCTGCTGGAACACGAAGCAAAAGAAATGCTCCGTTGCTACGATCTGCCGGTTGGAGAAAGTAAAGTCGCTACATCGGCCCGGGAAGCCAGTGACTTCGCTGCCGAAATCGGATTTCCCGTTGTGATGAAAATCATTTCTCCCGATGCCCTGCACAAAACGGATGTTGGAGGGGTACGACTCAATATTTCCTCCGCCGAAGAAGCAGCAAAGACGTACGATGAAATCATTGCTTCGGTCAAAAAGCATAAACCCGAAGCGAAGATTGTCGGAATATTGGTAGAAAAGATGATTAAAAAGCGGCACGAACTGCTCATTGGCGCCATCAAAGACCCCATCTTCGGGCCGCTTATCGTCTTTGGTCAGGGAGGAGTCGCAGTAGAGGTCGTCAAGGATACCAACTTTGGGTTGCCTCCATTAAATATTGCCCTTGCCAAACGAATCATCCAACGCACCCGCATTTACAAGCAGTTGAAAGGTTTCCGCGGCATTCCCGGCATCGACCTGGACGATCTTGCCTTCCAGCTGGTTAAATTCTCCTATATTATGAGCGACTATCCCGAGGTGCGGGAAATCGACATCAACCCCTATCTCGTAGATGAAAAAGGTGGCGTGGTAGTCGATGCCAGGGTCTTGTTGGATGACTACAAGCCAAGACGAAAAGGCCATCCTTACCACCATTTGGTTATTTCGCCCTATCCCGAAAAATACGCCAAGCAGATCTACATGAATGACGGCCAGGAGGTCTTGCTGCGGCCTATCCGACCGGAAGACGAGCCATTGGAAGCTGAAATGCTGGAAACGATTTCCAATCAGTCACTCTATTTCCGTTTCTTCGGCTATGTACCAAAAATGACCCACGACTTTTTGACCCGTATGACTCATATCGACTACGACCGGGAAATGGCATTGGTCAGCATCATAGAGGAAAATGGTAAAAAAAGAATGATTGGTGTCACGAGGATCATTGCTGACGCCTGGGGAGAATCGGCCGAGTTCGCTATCCTCGTAGCAGATCATTGGCAGGGAAAAGGACTTGGCACCCAAATGATGGACTACATGCTGGAAGTAGCCAGAGACAAAGGTATATCAAAAATTTATGCCTCCGTCTTGCGCTCCAATACCAACATGGTCAAAATGTTCAAGGAAAGAGGCTTCGAACTGAAAGGAGACGAAGATGGCGCCTTATATACCAGTCTGGATCTGGAAAATGCCATGCCTTTTGTGGCGGAATTGCCTTTCCAGCCGATGTGATTAGTTTATCAAAAAAAAATAAACATCATCAAAAAACGAAGGCCTTCCTGGATAAAACCAGAAGGGCCTTTGTTTTTTTCAGTAGTAACAGCCTTTTATAAACCAGTCAAGCAGACAGTTTATAAAAAGGTGGAAAACAGATTACACCATCTCACTGCTCCTGGGCGCTCCCAAAATCTTACGCACATCATTCACGATCCGGATCGCCTTTTTCCGCAGGGCAATTTTCTGTTTCACCATATTCTTTTCGTTCACATTAAAGGTATGCATCTGCACGTGAAAACGCAGCGAGTTGCCTGTGCCGGACGGGCGGACAGTAACGTGGTTTAGTTTATCACCGAAAAAGAAGCGAACGCCCTCGTCGGGGAAAATCCAGTCTGGTGTCGGTGGGTAAACGTGGTCGTATTTACCGGTACGGTAGGTCACGACGTCGGTCACTTCTTGTCCGCCGATCTTCAGGCCACCTGCTTTGGCGAGCTGGTAGTAGCCGAGGGTACGGCGGAGGATGGCGGTTTTCATCCGGTCACCTTCGATACCGGGATATTCGCCGTCGATCGGATCCGGCTCGTAGTGATTGTAGAACAGACCGATATCCGGATCGAGGTAAATTTTTTCATCAATTAATTCCAGAAGACCCGTTCCCTGATCTTTGGCCCACTGAGCTATTTCAGCAACGAGGATGGCGGCGAAGGTGCCGTCCTTGTCCCGCACGTGGCCATTTTCACCCAAAGAAAACTTGTCTTTGGGCGGGTTGCCAAGCAGGGAGAAACCATTGCTCTGCTCAAAAGCACCGAGGTTATATTTGCGGCCGCTGCCCATATCGAAGGTATCCTGCACGACCATGTGGGAGAGTTCGTCGTTTGGGCTGAAGCGACCTTCGGTAAGACCCTCCACCAACTTACCATCCCAACTATCCCGCACCGAAGAGGAAAGAGCTGCGAAGCCAACCCAGGTTCTGATTACACCAACACCATATTTTTTCGCCAGTAGGGTCAATGCATCGGTTGTGGTATGAGACAGGACAATAAAGGCATCTTCCCGTTTAAAACTATCATCAAACTGAAGGCGATACCAAAGCAGCAGCGCCCATACTTCATCCGCAGGCAGCAGGGCATAATCGCCTCCGTAAACCTCCTGTTGTGCTTTGGGTACTTTAACTGTTACGCCACAGCGGTCGGCATCGGGATCGGTTCCGATAAGAATATCCACGTCATTCCATTTCTTTTTACCGTACTCTTCGATATAGGCATCCACGGCAATTTTAGCCGCCCGGCGATCACCCGGATCGGGCTGTTGCTCCTGACCGGGATTGCTGTTAAAAGAGGGGAACGAGCCGTCGAGATCGTTCAGACCATTGTGGTGGATACTATCAATTTGGTGGAAGCCGATGTCTTCCAAAAGTCTTGGCACCGCTTTGCGGCCCGCGCCGTGGTAGGCACAAAAAGCGATGTGCATGTTCTTTTTGGAAGTGGTATCCTGCAGGAGGAACTTTTTGAGGTGCTCTCCGTGGGCCGTGTGGATGTCGATCACATCCTGACCGTAATAATTAACTCCTTTGAGCTTTTGGTCGCCGCCGAGGAATTTAAGTTTTCCTTTGCCGGCCTTGGCCAATGGCTTCAATTTAATGTCCTTGGATGTTACTTTGGCGATGTAGTTATTATACATGTCCGTCCGTTCTTCCGGATCGAACTGCGAGCCGTTGCTGCTGCACAATTTATAGCCATTGTACCGGTAATCATTGTGGCTGGCAGAGAGTAAAATCCCCATGTGCGCCTTCACGTGCGGGATGGCAAAAGTCACTTCCGGAAACGGGCAGGCTTCATCGAAGAGGTACACCGTAAAGCCATAAGCGAGGAACAACTCGGCGATTTTTTCGGCAAAATCCCCACCGCGGATGCGGCTGTCGTAACCGAGAACGATTTTATTGAGGCCATTTTCCTTACCGTATTTGGCCACCCCTGCGCTGGTCAGCAAGAGGACGATGTTGTTGATGGTGTTCGGCCCTTTCAGGATCGGGGCATCCAATCCCTGCTTATTCAGCTTCATGATACTCTCCCGGTCGCCGGCCATAAACCCGCGGATACCACCGGTACCAAAGCTCATTTTTTTACGGAAAGTATTGACGATATCCTCCCATTTTTTGGCCCGCACAGCGGATAGAATTCCTTTGTGCAAATTGGGAGACAGCTTTTCAAAATTTTTGTCGGTGAGCCATTGCTCAATGTATTGCATGGTATTTTTTTTCGCCATCTCATAGCTCTGGCGATCTATTTTACCATCGTTCAATGCGGCGTCGAGATAACCGTTGACACCTTTTTCGATTTTTTCAAAATCAATTTTTGACATATTGTTGGTTATTAGTTGCTTGGCCCGAATTCACTCCGGGGTTGATGATTGGAAAGATGATTGCGAAGGTAAAGCATTTGAAAATACTGCTAAAATACTAAGCTACAAATTATTGTCAAGCTTGCTTCAACATCGGGTAATGCGGGATTCCATCCTCCAGATACTCCTCCCCTGAAATGCTAAAACCAAGACTTTTATAAAATTCTTCGAGATAGCACTGTGCAGAGATTTTTATGTCTTCTCCTGGGAAAAGTTTGTCCATCCATAACAATGACTGCTTCATCAACTCCCGGCCGATCCCGCTGCCCCTAACCGCCGGGGACGTCACTACCCGGCCAATTGACGGGTATTTTTTATAAGAAATGCCTTTGGGCAGCAGGCGGGTATATGCCACCAGCTTCCCGTTTTCATCGACTCCCATCAAATGCCAGGAATATGGGTCTTTGCCATCCGCATCCAAATAGGGACAATCCTGCTCTACAACGAATACCTCCTGGCGAAGCACCATGATGTCGTACAACTCTTGCAACGACAGCTCATTGAATTTTTTACAACTAAATGTAGTCACACTTCTTTCTTTTTAAAGGTCAGCAAGACGCCGGAGGTAAAACCGTAGGCATAAGAACTCATGTGAACCGCCGAAGAATGTACCGGCATGGAGCTTACCAATTCATAGCCTTCTCTTTCTTTTTCCAAAATAGCTGCATCGATCAAACGGGCAAACTGATCACCGTTTACAATTTGTAAATTGGAACTAAAGACCTTTTTTTCTTTGAACATGGGAGCGTCGATAAACATGGTTTTATGACTCATTTTTACTTATTTTTTAAACGTTAGAATCATCCCCGTTGTAATGCCATGCTGGGTAATCCCTTCCTTCGGCTTGCCAGAATGAACAGGATTCATACTGAATAATTCATAGCCCTCGGTTTCTTTCTCCAGAATAGCCGCTTCAATATTTTTGGAAAATTGAAGCCCGTCTACTTCCAACATTTGCATGCCCATTACTTTGGACTTCGCCAAGGGAGCATCAATAAACATGGTTTTGTATTTCATTATGTTTTCAATGAGTGAATGATTCAATGAGTGAATGATTCAATGAGTGAATGTGTGAACATTCATGTTAAAACCACCACTTTCCCCGTTGTTTTTCCTGACTTAAACAAGCGCACGGCATCTACCAGGTTTTCAAATTCAAAGGTATGGCCGACTTTTGGTTTGCCAATGTTCAAGGCAGAAATTTCCCCCAACAGTTCATGCATCAGCTCCGACTTTTCGTAAAGATAAATGAGGTTAAAGCCGAGGATTCCTTTGTTGTCTTCCGCCAATTGTTGCGCATCGATCATCGGGCGGCGGAGAAACATCCATATCAACTTCAGGTAATTTGGACGGTCGCCGGCGGAGGCATATTGCGCGGCACCGTACACAACAGTGCGGCCCTGCGGTCCAAGTTTGGCGAAGCCTTGTTTTAATATTTTTCCGCCAATACATTCCATCACCAGATTCAGTTCTCTGCCTCCGAGCGCCTCGTCCAGTTTTTGGGGAAAATCATTCCCGCGGACGATGCCCCGGTCCAGACCTTCTTTTTTCAACAAATCCAGTTTGGAGGCACTACCCACCGTACCAATCGTGAAAGCTCCCATTTTTTTAGCCAACCGGTTGGCCAGGATTCCCACCCCGCCGGCAGCGCTGTGGATTAACACGGTTTGTCCCTTTTGGAGTCCTCCCAGGTTGTTCAGGCCATAGTAGGCCGTCAGCACCTGCACCAGATAGGCTGCGCCTTCCTCGAACGACCAGTCGCCGGGCAGCGGAATGACGTATTGATAGCCAATATTGAGATGAGTACAATAGCCACCAAAACGGGTGACACCCATGATGCGGTCGCCGACTTTCACGTTTTTCACATTGGCCCCCACCCGGGCGATAACGCCGGCATATTCAAGCCCCGGTGTAAACTCCCCTTTCGGAGTCGCGCTGTACAGTCCCCAGATGGCGAATACATCGGCGAAGTTGAGACCGATGGCCTTAACCTCAACCGTTACTTCGTCGGCAGCGGGGTCGGGCAGGTTTTCGGTAATTATTTTCAGATTGCGTACATTGCCTGCTTTGAGGCGGTAGGCTTTTCGTTGCATGTAGTTTCGTGATTAGTGATTCGTTGAATAGTGATTAGTTTTGCCAAATGTTGAAATTTATTGCGGCACCAATTTGCGAAGTTGGTGATGCATCAATTTGACGGGCAGCTAACATCGAAAGGCAAAAGTAAAAAGTATTGGCAGGGCAAAGGGTTTTTACCGTTTTACTTTTTAAACTCCTGAAGTATAGCTGCACCACCAAAAAGCGGTCGGTTTTAAAACTGGCAATTTCCCGACGTTCAATTCTACTTCCTTCATGAAAAAATACCCGGCAAAACTTCTGTTATTCGGAGAGCATACCGTCAACCTCGGTTCGCAGGCATTGGCCACCCCGTTGCCATTGTTTTCCGGGCACTGGTCAACTTCCGGAAAAAAGCGGCCCGAAAACCTTCTCAGCTTCGCCGGGTACCTGAACCAAACCTCCCTCCTGATAGCGCTGGACATTGACCGCTTCCAAAAAGACCTGACAAACGGGCTCTTTTTTAAATCAAACATTCCGACGGGCTATGGCATCGGGAGTTCGGGAGCATTGGTCGCAGCCATATTCGACCGGTATTGTATGGTGCGGGAAGGGAAAGACCTGAGCATCCTGCAGAAAACACTGGCACAAATGGAAAGCTATTTCCACGGCACCAGCAGCGGTACCGACCCGCTGATTTGTTACCTCAATACCGCCGTCCTGTTGGGTAAAAACGGTGCCATCAAAATAACCTTACCCCAGAGACAACCTCCTTATACTTTTTTTCTGCTGGATACTTTCCTCAAAAGATCAGCAACGCCACTGATCGAATATTTTCTGGCCAAAACCCGGGAGGCCCCTTTCAGCATGGCTTTACAAAACGATTATGTACCGGTCGTGGATGCGGCGATCCAACAATGTACGGATGGGCAATGGCCGGTTTTATTTGACCATCTCCATACGATCAGCCGGTTTCAATATGCCTATTTAGAAAAACTGATACCGGCGGGTTTTCAGGATATATGGCAGACTGGCCTCGAAAGTGATTATTTTAAATTAAAAATATGCGGTGCCGGCGGCGGCGGTTTCATCCTCGGCATGACCAGGGATTTTGAGAAATTGAAAAATGAGTTCGCTGATTTTCACTTTATGCCTGTCGTTCTCTGATCAAGCCTTTCCGACAGGCTATGCGAAATATATTTTATCTAAAAAAATCAACCGCCGGGTGATTTCCATTCGTTTGCGGCATCCTTCTCCAAATAGAAGTAAATAATAACTTTTCACCCAACGTCAAAATATCAAAAGAAGCTCTTTGCCGTGCTTTTTCCCGCTTTTTTTACCTTTACTTCCCTATCGATAAATACACCAAACACATCAAAGAAATTATGAGCAAGTCATTAAGAGCCATTGCCCTGGCAACCATCCTCCTCTGCTGTTTCAGCTGCCAGCAAGATGGAAACAAAATCAGCCAGCGCCCCCATTCTCCCTGGGTATTTCGTTCGGTGCTGGATTCCATCCCCCGTGTAGTGACGGCAGCCCTGCACGACGATTTGTACGTGGCGTACAAAACCCAGACGGGCGCCATCTACAAAGCCTGGCGGGGCGGTGTCAATTTCGACGGAGCGGTTTACACGACGGCGCACGGGCCGCAGCCTTCCAGCCTGGGTGACGC
>JBFIJS010000066.1:0-10776 GCA_041600595.1 Saprospiraceae bacterium
TAAAACCCCGTTGGGCCGAGCAGTTGGCTGCCTCAATGATAAGGTGAAATTTCCGGCCCACATGAATCAGTGAAATTTTAAAGAAACTTTTGTTACACTGCATTAATTGGATTTGCCTGCATTTTAACCATAGTATGATTTACAACTTTGCACCATTAACCCAATCCAAAATGACATCTTTACACCTAAATTATCAAAAGTAAAAAGTCAATAAAATTCGTTTAAATGAAACAGCAACGACTTCTTTCTATGCTTGAATCAGTGCAAATAGTCCTGCTCTTAATCTTTATTTTTTCTTCCTGTAATGGACAGACAAAAGATGAAAAACAATTAACCGAGACGGAGACTGGTCGACATGCGGTTGTTTCCGATGCACCATCCGATTATCGCGATCCGCTGTTTTTTATCGAGGGACAATTATGTCAGCATCTGCGCAAAATATTTCAAGACCGCAAAGGAAACCTGTGGTTGGGAACCAATGTGTACGACCTCATGCTCTATAATCAGGATACGTTGGCATATATTACTGAAAAAGAGGGATTTAGTGGGGGAAGAGTGACTGGTATTGCAGAAGATACGATGGGTAACTTGTGGTTTGCAACGGGTTTTGGTTTGAATAAATATGACGGGGAGTCATTTACGGTATTCACGGAAAAAGAGGGGTTGTTAAATTCCGAAATCTGGAGTTTGTTAATTGATCGAAAAGGACTGATCTGGATTGGAACCAACGAAGGGTTGTGCTATTATGACGGGCATCATTTTACCACGGTTGAAATTCCAAAAGCACCGGTTAAAGAGGTGGATGCCGTATATTCACCCGACAGAATAACTGGTATAGCAGAAGACCAGGAAGGGAATTTATGGTTTGGTACAGATGGTTATGGAATCTGTAAATATGACGGAGAAAACTTCACGAATTTCACCGAGGAAAATGGTCTTTGTAATAATACAATTTACGAAATCATGGCGGATTCCAGGGGTAATTTATGGATCGGTACTTTTTGGGGAGGTGTTTCGAAATATGACGGAGAGAAATTTATCAATTTTACCAAAGACGGAGAAATAAGTGGTGAGGAGGTGTCCGGTTTTTTTGAAGATAAAAATGGGGATATATGGTTTGCTGCCGAAAACAATGGCGTCTATCGATACAATGGAAAATCTTTTACTAATTTTTATCAGGAGGCAGGATTGGTGACAAACGGCATATTGAGTATTTACCGGGATCGGGAAAACCGCTTTTGGTTTGGGGGCTGGGGAGGACTTTTTCGTTTTGACGGACAAACTTTTCTTAGTGTTTCTAAAAACGGACCCTGGGAGAAATAAGAGCAGCATATTCACTAATTATATGGGCAAGGGGTGAGTCATGAGTTGAGGAGGGTTGAGAAAGTTGAGAAGGGTTGAGAAGAGTTGAGGAGAGTTGAGGAGGGTTGAGAAACTTCTTTAAGGCTTAATTCGACCCTATTGTAAAGGAGAAAACGGAAAGAGCAAAAAATGACAGGACGGTATATAATGTTATAAAATTTAATCGTTTTCCTGTCTCGATTGGGATTAGCGGGCCACTTCAAGTGCCGTATCCATTTAGCGCTACTTTTTGGCATTTGAAAAATGCGGAGCAGCATGTTGGTCGCTTTTTGGCACACCCCAACGTGCTCGAGGCTGTCTCATAAGTAAATTTTCAAAACGGACAACAAAACAATTGAAACCGTAGGTGCAAATTCACAGAAAACTATTTTGCCTAAGTGCCTAATGTGCCTATGTGTTAAAAGAATATTTGGTCACGTTTTTCAAGAAATGACTTTTGAGACAGCCTCGGCCGCCCAGGATGATGCAAAAAGATCGGCAAATGCACCGGCCCGCATACTATGACGCTAAATAAGTACGCACTTCAAGTGACCCGCTAATTTGCATGAAAGAACCACTATTTTAAGAGAAGGTATAAAGCCGGGTACGCTCCGCCGGCAGGTGAGTTGTCCCTTGGCCAATTGCCACTTGAATTGATATTGTCAAATGAAATCTCCTGTAACAATAGTTCGTTGTGAAAACGCCTGGCACCGACTTTCCCAACTCTTCGGTCACCGTCTGAGTTATCTCTGTCAGTGAGCCTCCAGCCAGGTATTGCCCGTTCCCATTTCTACCAGGATCGGGACTTTCAGGTTGGGGATGGCGTTTTTCATGAGGTCATCAATGATTGGTTTGACGGTTTCAAGCTCGCCTTTCGGTACATCGAATACCAATTCATCGTGCACCTGCAGGATCATTTTTGTTTGCAGGTTTTTTTCTTTCAGCGCAGCGTGAATATGGATCATGGCCACTTTGATCAGGTCGGCGGCGGTACCCTGAATGGGGGTATTGATGGCTACCCTTTCGGCATTGCTGCGGGCGAGGGAGTTGCGGCTGTCAATGTCCCGGAGATAGCGCCGGCGCCCGAGGAGGGTTTTTACAAAGCCATTTTCCCGGGCGAAGTTTACGGTATCGTCCATGTAGTTTTTCAGTCCCTGGTATTGTTGGAAATAGGTGTCGATCAATTCTTTGGCCTCTGATCGTTTGATGCCCAATTGTTGGGAAACATTGGTGGCTCCGGCGCCATAGATAATGGAGAAATTGACAGTCTTGGCATTGCGGCGCTGGTCGCTTGTTACTTCCTCGTAGGGCGTGCCGTAGACCCTGGCGGCGGTTGCCCGGTGGATGTCCTGGCCTTTTTGGAAAGCTTCGAGCATGGCGGTGTCGTTGCTCATTTCGGCGATCAGCCGGAGTTCGATCTGAGAGTAATCTGCTGCCAGTAGGACGTGGTTTTCGTCTCTCGGGATAAAGGCCTCTCTCACTCTGCGTCCTTCCGGTGTTTTGATCGGTATATTCTGGAGGTTGGGGTTGTTGGAACTGAGGCGGCCCGTTGCGGCCAGCGCCTGGTTGAAAGAACTGTGTACCCGGCCCGTTTTCGGATTGACCTGCAGGGGCAGCGCATCCACGTAGGTGGACTTGAGTTTGGAAAGGCCGCGGTGCGTGAGAATGTCGGCGACAAAGGGGTATTCGGCGGCAAGTTCGGTCAGCTTGGATTCGTCGGTGGAGTATTTCCCCGTTTTGGTTTTGCCCCAACGGTAGGGGATGCCCATTTTACCAAACAGCACTTCTCCTACCTGGCTGGGCGAAGCAATGTTGAAGACCACTCCTGCGTCGGCATGGATTTTTTTCTCAAAATCCTGAATCTGTTTTTCCAGCTCCACCGAATATTTTTCCAAAAACTCCCGGTCCAGATTGATGCCTTCATATTCCATATCAACGATGACCCGGGTGAGAGGTGATTCCATCGTCTCGTACAATTCGAGCAAGCCTTCCTCCTTCAGTTTTGGAAAAAAGTACTCCTTGAGTTGGAATGTGACGTCGGTATCCTCGGCGGCGTATTCGGCCACCCGTTCTACCCGGATATCCCGCATACTTAGCTGTTTAGCGCCTTTACCGATGAGTGATTCGATCGGGACAGGCTTGTACTTCAGGTAGGTTTCGGCCAGGTAATCCATGCCGTGGCGGAGTTCGGGTTCGAGCAGGTAATGGGCGATCATGGTGTCGTACCAGTCACCTTTCAGCTCCACGCCATACCATTTGAGCATCAGCGCATCGTATTTGATGTTTTGGGCAATTTTACCGATTTTTTCATTTTCAAAAATGGGCCGGAACTCGTCGACGATCTTTTGTGCTTCGACCTGGTCGGCCGGAACGGGTACATACCAGCCTTCGTGCGGTTTGATGGAGAAAGAGATGCCAACCAATTCGGCTGCATTGGCGTCGATGCCCGTTGTTTCGGTGTCAAAGCAAATGATTGTTTGCCGGGCAAGCAAGTCGCACAGCTGCTTTCTCTTTTCTGGTGTATCGGTGAGGTGGTACTCGTGCGGGGTGTTTTCAATATTGTGCTCGGCCATCGAATGGGCGGGGATGGGCGGAGCAACTCTTTTGACCGGTTTCGCGGCGGGGGCATCGCCAAAAAGGGTGCCCTGAGAACCGGCACCGGCAGCTTTGGGGGCCGGCTGTGGAGTATTGGGTTCGCCCAGTATTTGTGCAGCCAGTGTCCTGAATTCCAACTCTTTAAATATTTCTGAAAGTAGCTCTTTATCAAATGGTTCGAGGTCGTAGCGGTGTTCTTCAAAATTGATGGGTGCATCGATGTCGATGGTAGCGAGCTTTTTGGACAGCAGTGCCTGATCGGCAAATTCCCGGAGCCGTTCCTGATTCTTACCTTTGATTTTATCGGTATTGGCGAGCAGGTTTTCGATGGAGCCAAATTCTGCCAGGAACTTAGCGGCCGTTTTTGGCCCTACCCCCGGGACGCCGGGAATGTTGTCCACAGAGTCACCTTGCAGGCCGAGAATGTCAATGACCTGTTCTACCCGTTCAATACCCCACATTTCGCAGATTTCCTGCTCACCGAGGATTTCGGCGTCGTTGCCGGACTTTGCCGGTTTATACATAAATATGTTGGGGCTGACGAGCTGGCCATAGTCTTTGTCGGGGGTGACCATATATACTTTATAGCCCTCTTTTTCCGCTTTCTTGGCAATGGTGCCAATCACGTCGTCTGCTTCATAATTGGGCAGGGTGAGGATCGGTATTTTCCAGGCCTCCAGGATTTTCATGATCCATGGCAGTGCGAAAGTGATACCTTCGGGCTGTGCATCCCGGTTGGCTTTGTATGCCGGGTACATTTCGTCGCGGAAAGTACCGCCCGGCAAGTCGAAGGAAACTGCCAGGTGCGATGGCTTTTGATTTTTGATCAGGTCGGCAATCGTACGCACGAAACCAGTGATGGCGCTGGTGTCCCACCCTTTTGAGTTGATGAGCGGACGGGCGATGAAGGCGTAATGGGCGCGATAGACCAGGGCGTGGCCATCGAGGAGGAACAATCTTTTATCTTCGGACATGGCAGGGTGATTTTTTTGTTTTTTATTGAAGCGGAAAGATAGGTAAAAGAGAAATAATGAAGCGGGGTTGAGGAGAAGGGGGCGCAGTCTGAAGAACCATGACATGGGGCTGAGTGGCGTTTCGAAAAAGGCTGCCGCTGCCGGATTTTAAAAGCGCTGTCCTTTTATGCGGTTTTAGAAAATCCCAACTCCCAATGGAGTGCAGAAGGTGCTGCTTCTGTTAAGTTTTGCCAAAATTTTCTCAGCATCCTTTTTTTCCACAACAATAAGAACTGTTTCTTTGTATTCATTTATTGAAGCAGCCGGTGGCAAATAGACGGGTTTTGGTGCGGTTAGAAACTCGTCCTTTCAGAAAGCGGCGATCCAGCTATTTACCACCGGCCTCCATAAAAAATTACCATGCAAAAATTACTGATTTTCCTGACCACTATTTTTTTTCTGACACTATCCGCTCCGCTTATTTCACAAAGCAGTGCCGGTAATACCATGTGGAAGACGTTGTCCAAGATCACTTATAAAAAAGAGTATGATGAAATGCTCGGCTTCAAAATAGATGTACCTGTATTTAGTCAGGATGTGCTGGCACTGGAAGGTACGGAAGTGACGATAACGGGTTATATCATTCCCGTGGAAGGATACAAAAGCCATAAAGAGTTCATCTTTTCCGCCTACCCTTACAACATGTGTTTTTTCTGTGGCGGGGCGGGGCCAGAGACCGTTATGGAGGTTGTGGCGCTTGAGCCTGTTCCCTATACGGCAGATCCAGTTACTATTAAAGGTATTCTGCGTCTCAATGCCACCGACATCAACCGCCTGATGTATGCACTGGAGGAAGTGAAAAAGATAAACTGATGCCGCATCGACGATGCAATGGTTGTAGTCGGAAGTTAACAGGGCATGTGAAAGGTAAAATCAATCGTTTACATAGCCTGCAACAGGCTGGTCTTCTTTCATCCTTTTACTTTCAATATTTCAAACCAATTGTATCATGAAAAATTTTCTTAAAAGACTTTTTGGCAAAGCAAAAGAAACCATTGAGCATGCCTCGGATGACATCAACGATGTTGTAGAGGCCGTCTCTGAAGATGCCGGAAAATTGGCTGCTCAGGCCAAAGAAAAACTGGCGGAGGCCAGAGAGGATTTTACCGAAAGCTTTGGCGAGCCGTCCGAGTTGGTCGAAAAGGCCAAACAATCTTTTTCACAAACTACCGACCGGGTAAAAAAAGCTGCAGAAGAGGGACTGACCGGTGCCTCTGAACTGATTAAAGAAACTTCCGCCAAGGTCAAAGAGGAGTTTGCCGAGCATGTCGGCGACCCCGACGATCTGATGTCCAAAGCTAAATCCAAGGTGACTGAGACTGGTGAAAAACTGAGCGAAGCGGCAAAAGAAGAATGGAAAAGCGTCCAGGAAAAAATGGGGGAGTTGAAAAAGTCCATCAAAGATGACGATGTGCCTGCCTGATCCAGTGTGTCGAAGTTACTGACAGGAAAAGCCCCGGATATGTCGAGTTTCCGGGGCTTTTTTATTTTTGAAAACCGGGTAGTTATGTACTCCGGTGAGCAGGCGCAAACGCCGGGTGGACAGTTTTTTCGGCAAAAAAAAAACCGGCACAAGACATTGTACCGGTTTCTTATAAAGTGGGTGCCCCTCAGATAACTGAGCCGAAAACGGCCGGGGCAAAATTTATTTCAGGAAGTCCAGGCTCTTTTTTACAAAAGCTGTCAGTTCGGGGCCCTTCAACATCCCCTGATTTAACAATGCCAGATCCACCAGGTGTTTGCCGAGGGCTTCCCTTTGATCCTCTTCGGCGCCCAGTAGTTTTTCGGCGATGAAGGGATGGTTGGTATTGACGACTACATTGTACATATCGCCCATGCCGCCGGGGAAGCCACCTCCGCCAAGTGCCTGCATTTCTTTCATGCGGCGCATAAATTCGTTGCGGGTGATCTGTACCGGTTGGTCGTCGGGAGACAAAGGCTTCAGCTCGATCGTGCTGCCTTTCTTTTCTTTGGTAATAGCCTCGAAGACTGACTTAACGGTTTCCTGTTCTTTTTCACTCAGAACACTTTCTTTTTTTTCGTCTTTTTGCACCAGGTTGTCGAGTGTGTCAGCATCCACGCGGACGAAAGTAACATTGCCCAGCTTTTGTTCAAGGTGTTGCATGAAGTGGGCATCGAGCGGGTGATTCATCAGAAGGACACTGTAACCACGTCCTTTGGCCGATTCGACGATGCTGTGATGTGCATCGGCGTCGTGGGTATAGAGCATGATAACCCGGTCGTGTTTGTCGGTTTGTGCCTCCTTTATTTTTTCCTGGTAATCTTTAATTGTGTGGAACTTGTTGTCGACATCTTTCAACAGGACAAAATCCATTGCTTTTTCATTGAATTTTTCATCCGACAACATGCCATATTTGATGAACACCCCGAGGTCGTTCCATTTGTTCTCAAACTCTTCTCGTTCTTTCTTGAACAGGTCGTTCAATTTGTCCGCTACTTTTTTGGTAATGTAGCCGGTGATCTTACGGACGTTGCTATCGCTTTGCAAATAACTGCGGCTGACGTTAAGCGGAATGTCCGGTGAGTCGATGACGCCGTGCAGGAGTGTCAGGAATTCAGGAACGATTTCCTTCACTTCGTCCGTCACGTACACCTGGTTGCAATAAAGGTGGATCTTGTTTTTTTGTACCTCCAGCGCATTGTTGAGTTTGGGGAAATACAAAATACCCGTCAGGTTGAACGGATAATCGATATTCAGGTGGATCCAGAAAAGCGGCTGCTCAAAAGAGTAGGGGTACAACTCACGGTAGAAATCTTTGTAGTCTTCATCCTGCAAGTCGGCTGGCGACTTTTTCCAGGCTGGAGCGGGATTGTTGATGATGTTGTCAACTTCGACTTCTTTCTCTTTTTTGTCATCGCCTTCACCCTCTTCAATGGTTTCTTTTTTGGTGCCGAACTTTATTTCGACCGGCAAAAATTTACAGTATTTGTTGAGGAGGTCTTCAATGCGGCCTTTTTCCAAAAACTCCTTGCTGTCTTCACTGATGTGCAGAACGATGTCGGTGCCTCTGGTTTTCTTCTTGCTGGCTTCAATGGTGAAGTCGGGACTTCCCTCACAACTCCACTTGACGGCTTTTTCTCCGTCCTGCCAGGACTTGGTGATAACTTCCACTTTGTCGGCGACCATGAATGCGGAATAAAACCCAAGCCCGAATTTTCCGATGATATTGGCTTCGTCTTTATATTTATCAACAAACTCCTGGGCGCTTGAGATAGCAATCTGGTTGAGGTATTTGCCAACTTCTTCTTCGGACATACCAAGCCCTTTATCGCTAATGGTCAGCGTTTTGGCTTTTTCATCGAGTTTGATTTCAATAGTCAGGTTGCCAAGGTCGCCCTTGTACTCACCTCTCGATGCCAGCGACTTTATTTTGGAAGTAGCATCGACGGCGTTGGATATTAATTCGCGGAGAAAAATTTCCTGATCAGAGTAGAGAAATTTTTTAATGATCGGGAAAATGTTCTCGGTTTGGACGGAGATGTTTCCTTTTTGCATAATATAATGTGTTTGGTTTTAACTTATGATGTGTAAATGAAAATGTGGTGAAATATTTAACTCAAAAAATGTTTCACGGCTGGTCAAGGGGGGTCAAAGGATGTGCCACTGGGATATAACTGACAAAATGGCTGTTTAACAGGGGTTTAGAATGAATGAATAAGGATAACATGACAGTCGGAAAAACATAGTCATTTTTTTAATGCGTTATTTACCCTGGAAAAATGGAATAATAGGCATTCATTTTGCCTGTAGGATAAATAACTAAACAATTGAGTACACAACTAAACATTGAGATGGAAGCCATAAAGTCTAAAAGAGAAGTTTTGGCGGAGCAGTGCACGGCAAGTACGGTGCAGCATGGAAAGGAGGTGGTCGTGAAGGATGTTTGGACTAAGTTTTTTTTCAAAAAGAACTTATTGTGTTTTCGCATTTTGTTGCAGACAGAAAGCGGCGAAATTGTTTTCTACCAAGAATTAAAAGATTATTCGGAATATAAAAATACGTTGAACGACTTGCAAGCCGCAAGGGCCAACAACGCTGTTGTAAAAGTTTCTGGAGAAATCATCAATTCTGGTTTGGCCATCCCAAAAGTGGCATGATTTTCGGAAAGTGTAACAGCGTTTTGCATTTATAAGTATGGGTCAACTTTTACTTCATCCTCCCACAATTTTAGAGTTGATCCGAACGTAATTCCCAACTTCCCGGTAACCAGAACCACTTGAATTTTTGCTAAAATTTTACGCCTGTTTTTCAGGCTTTCTATGAGATACGGATGTAGCTGACCCCAGCTTCAAGATAACAATGTGCTGATTTGTTATCCATCCAAAGAGGTCTTCAAGGCAGAAGTGCCTTGGGACAGTGAGTGAGACCAGTTCGTTTGGGGGGTAGAGCTGGTCTTATACTCACTTTTTTTTTAACTTTTTTAGAAAAGGGCAGTAACCGTCATTCGGTACTGCCCTTTTTGCATTTTAGTCCTTTTCTATTTGTGAATAATCCTGCCTATACTATTGCCGGCTCAGTTTTTCGTTCGTCGCATGTCTTTCCTTATCCCGGCCGGTTTTCTTTTCCAGGTTTTTATGAAGCGCATCAGTCAGGTCGATGCCACATTGATTGGCCAGGCAAATCAGTACGAAAAGGACGTCGGCCATTTCGTCGGCCAGGTCCGTCTTGGCCGTTGCTGCCTGCTCGGGTCGTTTGAATGACTGTTCGCCATAGAGTCGCGACATGAGCCGGGCGACCTCCCCAACCTCCTCCATCAGGCTGGCCGTGTTGGTTAGTTCATTATAATACCGGACCCCGATGGTCTTGATCCAGTGGTCAATCTCTTTTTGTGCTTCCTGTATCGTTAGTTTTTTTTGCATGATTATTCAATTTCCAACATATCCAGCATTTCATCCAGCTGGTCAAAAGATTTTACACCTACCCTTTCCTCTTCTCCTCCACTGACGGCCAGTGCCAACGGATTGATGGCACGGATGACTTCGGTTACTTCCTCGTGGTGAAAATCAAGATTTAAAATGACGGCGTATTTTTGGCAAATATTTTTTAAAAAATCAATAGAGTACGGGTGGCCGGATTGGAGTGCTTTCCATGAGAGCCCGGCAGCCGAAAAGTTTAGCAGGAAGAAATCACAAACATCGGTATAGCCAGCCAGGTGATCCTCAAGTTCTGTGGCAGATAATTGATCGCTGATCACCACTTCTTTGATAACCGTCAGCCCTTTTAATGCAGCGATGTCCTGAGGGGAAATGAACATGCCGACCTGTACCGCATCCAGGCCGATTTGCTGGCTCAGCAAGCGTATCTCTTCGGGTGTGGAA
This sequence comes from Saprospiraceae bacterium, assembly GCA_041600595.1. GTDB lineage: Bacteria > Bacteroidota > Bacteroidia > Chitinophagales > Saprospiraceae > UBA6168. The sequence continues at coordinate 10,290 of JBFIJS010000066.1, forward strand.
AAAGGGAATTCCCCGACGATTTTCACTCCGTCCACCCATTCTGCGATGGCCTTCACCTTTACGGCCTCTATAAGGCCTTCGCCTGCACCGATTGGGAAGCCCAGCCATTCTACTTCCCGGGCGGCAAAATAGCGGGCATCGGTCAGGTTGGTAATGGATCCGGCTTTTACTTTTATCTTTAGCATTTGAAATTAATTTGGCGCAAATGTAAAACTTGGTTAAATGGTTTTAACGGTTGCGTGGCTTTTCTCGATAAATTCGCTCAAACTGTAAGTGAAAAACCAGCGAACCATTTCATTTTTGTTATCCATGAAAAAAGAAAACTATATAGATGCGGTTTACGATGTTGCCCGTGCGGTGCCCAGGGGAAGAGTAACTACTTACGGCATTATTGCGGCAGTTCTCGGCCTTGGTTCTGCCAGGATGGTGGGCTGGGCTTTGAATAAATGCCTGCCCGGTGATGAGGTACCTGCACACCGGGTCGTCA
>JBFIJS010000067.1:0-10727 GCA_041600595.1 Saprospiraceae bacterium
ATAAAAAATGAACCGGAAATGTGGGCCGAGAAAAAACAATCGGCCTATTAAGTTCTATACTGCTCGGCCCAACTGGGTTTTAAGGGGCGGCCAATCGTTAAGAAAAATTAAATTATACGTTCTCCGTTCTGACTGCGTTTAAGACCCCTGTAAACTGTAATCCATCTGTATGAAAAAATGCCTTTTACTGAATGCAGTCTGTATTTTTCTTTGCACGGATATGTTCGCCCAGTTGGGTTTCACTTTTGCCCCAACCCGCGGCATGGCGAGTGAATGGCAGGTACTCACCGAAAACTATCTCACCCAGCGACATACCGATTTGTTGAAATATGGCTTCACAGCCACTGTAGATTATACCATCGACCTGAAAGCCTCGGAGTGGGAGTTCAGGCCGGCATTTCATTTCATGCGTTCTACCTTCCTGACTCCGAAACACGACTTCAGTATCCATGCCGTAGGAGTGCAAACCAACTTCAACTTTATTCCCCTGAAGGATGCCCAAAAGCGGGAGTGGCCCGGTGCTGTTTTATACTTTCAATTTTCTCCGGGTATTGATTATGTAAAAATGCGGTACTCAGCAGTGAACACCGAGAACGGTACCATTGTGCGGGAGGAAAAAACTTCGGATACACAAATAGCGCTGAACGGCGGCCTCAACCTGCTGCTCGACCTCCACCTCACTGACCTCCTGATGGTTTCTCCAATGGTCGGGGTGCGTTATTTCCCCAATCTGGAATGGACGGGGTTTACCCGGGCCGTCTCCAATGGTGATTTTACCCACGAATACGATCAAATCAATTGGCGGCACGTCGTTTACGGGCTGCGTATCGGACTGAACCTGCACGATGGAAAAGATTGACCACTCGTTTTTGATAGTTTTTTAGAATTGAAAAACAGGCCTCATTCCTGCACCAGTAGCTACCGTTCAAAGGCTTTTTTTCTCCCGTGTTTTTTGTCGTGTTCTGTCCATTTTAGCCATATCCGTACCCTTCGTGCCGGGCCGTGTTTACCTTACTATGGTTTTTCCACAGACATTGCCTACATTGCATTTCTGTCAAACTGAAAAGCGATGAAAAATAAACACCCTGTACCAACCGCCCTGATTTTACTGACCCTTTCCGCCCTGCTTTTGCGTTGTGGAGACTCCCTTGAACCTGCCGGAGAAGAAGGCATTTCCGCTAAAATGTTACCCCACGAATGGATGTACGCCCAGCGGGCTTATCCGCACCACCAAATCAATCTGGCCATACAACAGGAAGCCTACCGCCAAACCCAGGCTGCCAAAAGAAACAACCATAGCCGCCTCGCCGGCAGTTGGGAAAACGCCGGGCCAACCAACATCGGAGGCCGTGTGACCGATATTGCTCTTCACCCAACCAACCAAAACATCATATACCTCGGGACCACCGCCGGCGGCGTTTACAAATCAGTCGATAAAGGAGCCACCTGGGCCGTCATTTTCGAAGAAGAAGGTGCCATGTCTATTGGAAATATTGCCATCGCCCCTTCCGTCCCCAACACCCTGTATGTCGGTTCGGGTGAGGCCAACGGCGAACTGGCTTCCGGAGCGCTTTTCGGCGATGGTATCTATAAATCTACGGACGGTGGCGCGACCTGGACGTTCAAGGGCCTGCACCAGACCCAGCACATTGGCCGGATTGTCGTCGATCCACAAAATGCTGACCGGGTCTATGTCGCCGCAGCGGGTTTGCTGTATGGAAAAAATCAGGAACGGGGACTTTACCGGACTACGAACGGTGGAGACACCTGGGAACAGGTGCTGTTTGTATCCGATTCGACCTCTTGTATCGACGTCGTGGTACATCCGCAAAATGCCAATATCCTCTATGCCGCTACCTGGGAACGTATCCGCCGACCGTGGGGGCGTCAGTTTGCGGGCATGACTTCCCGAATCTACAAATCTGTCGATAGCGGCAATACCTGGACAAAATTGACCAACGGTTTGCCTGCCGACAGTCCGGAAACCGGGCGGATCGGACTGGCCATATCTCCTTCCAATCCAAACATCGTGTACGCCATGTACACCAGCCATCCCACTTTCAATTATTTCGCCGGCATTTATAAAACAGTGAATGGGGGCGACTCCTGGACGAGGGTGGACGAAAACCTGAATGCCAACCTCTTCACCTTCGGTTGGTTTCTGGGAAATTTACGGGTGCATCCCACAAAAAGCGAAGATGTGTCTCTATTGGGCGTATGGCTGTACCGCTCTTTGAACGGCGGTAAAATATGGCAAAACGCCACCCTGGGTATGCACGTCGATTTTCATGCCCTGGAATTTCACCCGCAAAATCCCGATTTCATAGTAGCCGGAAACGACGGGGGTGTCTATATTTCCCAAAACGGCGGTTTTCTCTGGGAAAAGAAAACGGGCATTGCCAACAACCTTTTTTACACCTGTGAAATTGATCCTGTCCAGCCACAGCATTGGCTCGGAGGCACCCAGGACCAGGGGGTTCTGCGGACCACATCCGGAGCTGAGAACGATTGGGAAGAAATTCTTTTTGGGGACGGCTTCCAGGTGATTGTGGACCCGACCAACAACGAAACCATCTATGCCGCCAGGCAGTTCGGAGAACTTTACCGCTCGGAGTTCGGCGGTCAAGACTTTACGTGTATTTTCAACTGCCCGCCCAACGGGATACCCGGCCTGAGGACGAATTGGAACACACCTATCGTTCTGCACCCGGCCAACTCCAATACCCTTTTCTACGGTGCTCAGCAACTGTATAAAAGTACCGATAGCGGGGATTCTTTTTTCCCCATCAGCCCCGACCTGACCAAGGGCCAGCATCCGGCGGGCAGCCTCTCTTACGGCACCATCACGGCCATCGGCCTGGCCGCAAGCAACGAGCAATTCATTTATGTGGGAACTGACGACGGACGAGTTCAAATGACGGCGGACGGAGGTGCTTTCTGGAAAGATATTTCTGGCGGAGTGCCCGATCGCTTTGTTACCGCTATTGCCGTTGACCCCACCAACCCCCTTGTAGCATACGTAGCGCTGTCGGGGTATCGCCAGGTTGATTATCAGCCTCATATTTTGCGAACCACGGACGGAGGCACCCAATGGACCGACATATCGGCTAACCTGCCCGAAATCCCGATCAATGACATTGTTATTCATCAAACCTACCCGTCGGTCCTTTTTATTGCCAACGACCTCGGGGTCTGGTACAGCCATACCTCCGGGCAGCATTGGGACATTGTCGGAGACAACTTTCCGGCGACGGTCGTCAATGATTTGGACCTCCACGAATCCGAACAGCTCCTGCTGGCAGCCACGTACGGCCGGTCTATGCTGAAATTTGATATTTCCCAACTGGAAGTCGTTTCTACACAAACACCAGCTCCCGCAGTGGCACCACTTCTGATATTTCCCAACCCGGCGAAAGAATCGGTCGTGCTTTCTTTCTCCTTACCCGGCGACGCCAGAGGATCGGTCCAAATCTTCAACGGACAAGGGCAGCTGTTGCAAACCATGCAAAACCAAAATTTCAGACAAGGATTAAACGAGGAGAGAATTGGGCTGAAACAACTGCCGGCCGGGCAGTACCTCATCAGGATACAAGCCGGCCGGCAATCTTTTTCGGGTAAATTATCAATTGTGAAATAGGCCCGTTTCAGGCTGAAGGCGGATTAAAGCGCTTCGGCGATCTGTTTGTTCTTTTTCGGAGTCAACAACCACATTTTACCGTAGTGGTGCAAGTTGGAGGCCATTTGTTCTCCGGCTTTGCCGACGCCGCAATAGACGTCCACCCGGCCAGTTCCCTTGATTGCCCCACCCACATCCTGGGGCAGCAGGATGCGATATTCATGGTGAACAACTTCACCATCTTCCACAACCGGGAAAGAGGCCAGAAAAACACTGCCTGCCGGAAAATAAACAGGATCAGCAGCAATGGAAACAGCTTTGATCAGGGGTACATCTGCGGCCCCTTTCACCAGGCCTTTCGTTGAGGCAAAAAACGTATAGGATGGATTGTAATGCAGGACGCTGTCGGTCAGGGAAGGGTTTCTTTTCAAAAAACGCTTGATGCCCTGGAAGGAAACGTCGCCGATGCGCAGGTCGTCCCGGTTCTTAAAGAAGTTCTGAATATTGCGATAGCGGTGACCGTTGTGGCCGGCATATCGCAGCAGGCGACGCTCGCCCGTATCGACATAATCGACATAAGCAGAGCCTTGCAGCTGAACGGCCGAAATATCAACCGGGTTGGAGGTATAGCCTAACTCCAGGCCCAAACCATCCAATACCCCCTGGGCTTCAATCTCCTTCCGGGATGGTAACTGCCCTTCCCAATTTTCCGGCTTGGCATAAATGGGGTGTTGAAATTTGCCGGAAGGCGTACGTCTCGCTTCCACGACCGGAGTGTAGTAACCGGTGAATCGAACATGGCCTTTTTTGTCATCCCCCCAGATTTGATGTGCATCCAGGTACTGATGCAGGTCATCGGGCCGCAAACCTTCCCGCTCCAGTAGCAGATCTATCACGGTCTCAAAATCATCGGCTGATACATTTAGATTGCCGGGTATCTCGCCGCTTCTGAATTTCTTGTCACGCAAAATATGACGGTGATGCTTGAGCGCCAGGGCAAGCTCAGATGTAATTTTTGGGAAACCCAAACCAAACCAGTTGGCGGGTGAGTAAATATCATCGAGACGTTCGGCATCGATAAATTTTCCACTTCTGCGGGTAGGACTGAAATCCTTCGTGGGAAGCTGAAGGAGGCCTTCGGTGGCGGCTGACTGGTGGTTGTTTAAACTCTGAAAAGAAATGCCCAATAAGGCAATAACAACCAGCGCCAGCACTGGTCTAAAATTGTTCATGGAATACGGTTTAGGATTTTTCGATGTCGTTTTGGCAAACAATAATTGATCCGTTTCTTTACAACTTGTTGAAAAAAAATGACTTACGAATGAAAAAAATCGAAAATGTGTAATTGGGCTCATCGGTTTACTCAAGGATTTTGGTTGTCAAGGTTAAGCAGCAAAACGCATAGCAATTGCAGTTTGTTGGCTCATAATCGAATTTTTTCCTGTGTAACCTATTAGTTATCAATTATTTATATAAATAGCATCCAAATCACTTTTGCTGAAAAGCTATTGTTGAGAGATATAATTTTGTGGAATATCGATTTCCCGTAGAAAAGTTCGAAACGGACCGCCCGGAGGAAACCTGGCTATCCGGCCTTTTTTTTCAAAAAATTGCATCTTTTTTTTCAAAATGCCCCTCTTATCATTTCCCATCCGGTAAAATTCCCCGCCAAACCACCGGTTTTATGGCCTGTAGACGACCTCTCACCGGCACGAATCTGTCGAAATTGGCAGGGAAACCCTGGCAGCGACTCCGGTAACTGAAAAACATTCCCGGAGAGTCCTACCTTTGCCATCCAACAAGCAAAACGACAATACATGAAAAAAATATTGGTAGCCAATCGGGGTGAAATTGCACTCCGGGTCATGCGTACTGCCCACCTCATGGGTATTCAAACCGTTGCGGTCTATTCCGAGGCCGACCGCCATTCTCCCCACGTACAATTCGCCGACGAAGCTATTCTGCTCGGCCCTGCGCCCAGCAACCAGTCCTACCTGTCCGGTGAAAAGATTATTCGGGAAGCAAAGAAAAGAGGCGTTGACGGCATCCATCCCGGCTACGGCTTTTTAAGCGAGAATGCCGCTTTCGCCAAAGCCGTGACGGAAGCCGGACTAACATTCATTGGGCCCTCCCCCTACTCTATTGAAGTAATGGGCAGCAAACTGGCCGCCAAAGAGGCTGTTCGCAAATTTGATATCCCGATGGTTCCCGGTACACCCGATGCCGTGTCGGATTTAGCGGAAGCGAAAGAAATCAGTAAAAAAATCGGCTACCCGGTTTTGATCAAAGCATCAGCCGGTGGCGGTGGCAAAGGGATGCGGATCGTGGAAAATGAGAAGGAACTCGCCGATGGCATGGAAAGGGCGATCAGCGAGGCATTGTCCTCATTTGGTGATGGTGCCGTGTTCATTGAAAAATATGTGGCTTCGCCCCGGCACATCGAGATCCAGGTGCTGGCCGACAGCTTTGGCAATACCATCCACTTGTTTGAAAGAGAATGCAGCGTGCAACGCCGGCACCAAAAAGTTGTGGAAGAGGCCCCGAGTTCCGTACTGACTCCGGCCATCCGGGCCGCCATGGGTGCCGATGCCGTTAAAGTAGCCAAGGCCTGCAACTACACCGGTGCGGGCACCGTCGAGTTCCTGCTGGATGAAAACCTGAATTATTATTTTCTCGAAATGAATACCCGGCTACAGGTGGAACACCCGGTGACCGAAATGATTTCCGGCGTCGATCTGGTAGAGCAACAGATCCGGATCGCCCGGGGCGAAAAACTGAGCATTGCCCAGGAGGACCTGACCATCAACGGGCACGCTATCGAGCTCCGTATTTACGCCGAGGACCCCTTCAACAATTTTCTTCCCAGCATCGGAAAACTGTTAAAATACCAGCCGCCAACGGGCGAGGGTATCCGCGTGGATGATGGCTATGCCGAGGGTATGGACATTCCGATTTACTACGACCCGATGCTCGCCAAACTTTGTGTGTGGGCAAAAGACCGCCCCCGGGCAATCAGCCGGATGCTGGACGCCATCGCTGCCTATCAGGTAGAGGGGCCATCCACCACCCTGCCTTTCGGCAAATTTGTTTTACAGCACGAAGCCTTCCGCAGTGGACAGTTCGATACACATTTTGTAAAAAATTATTTTTCCACCGAAAGCCTGGAAGCAGAAGAGCAGGAGTTGAGTGAGATTGCAGCAATGGTGGGTCTGTATGCCTATCTCGAAGAGAAAAAGAAATTGGAAGAAGTGACCGCCAATACCTCCAACTGGTGGTTGCGTTGAGCCGGCGGCCCCGGTTCAAAGCCTTTTACTGATCCCGAAACGCAAAAGCAGCTGGAAAGGCTCAGCGTAGAAATCAACAGCCGAGGCACCCTCCTCGGTCAGTTGCGGGTCAAAGTTGGTTTCCAGCCGGAAGCTCCCGTTAATCAGCTGAAGGGTCGGGGCCATTGTAAAATACCAGGTTTTGTGGAGCCGCCAGTCAACGTGCATGCAACTGGCCATTATGAGCCCATGCGTGGTTTGATCCACCGGGGCGAATTGATCATCGATCGTCCGAAACCCGGTGTAGTACCGCAACGAACCACCCATCCTTAATTTGATATTGTTATACCTGCGGGGAAAAGAAGCGCCTATCTCATAACCCAGACTCATCGTTTGGGTGGTCGTGATGCCGTTACCATTATCGACCGAATTCCTGGAAACCCTCGACAGCTCGAACCCATAATACAAGTCGTTATCCTGCTCCCAATGAATCGCCAGTGCCAGGGATGAAAAGGAAACCGGCCGGTTATCTGCCGTTTGTTCCAGCCCCAGCAAAACCGGGGCATCGAATAATGGCAAATGATTGTAAAGGGTCAGCCAGGTGCCGCTTTTCTGAGCATGGGCGTTTTGCATAGCAAAACTTAAAGCAATGATAAGCGGCCAAAGTAGAGTTGGGCGTTTTTTCATAGGCGTTAAACGACTGCCTGGCAGGAACATGTACTTGATAACAAATATTTTTTGATGAAATGTGGGGTCAGACAGTTGCAGGATCAATAACCGGCAGTTGGTACGTCTCCCCAAATCCGGGTTAAGTATGAAACGATAAAATGCGCACCGGCGTACCCCACATGAAAATAGACATCTCGTCGACTTTCTGAACCGTCAGCGTCACCTGTTTTCCTTCTTTCTTTAATTGTTCCGGCATATTGACGGGGCGCCATTCGTTGCCTTGTTGGTCCACTACCCCCCAAAAGCCGGTGGCGAGGGATACGTGCGTTACTTTTCCAGTTATTTTTTTCATATTACTAATGTTTGGTTAAAGCGGGATGAGTCACCGCTGACCGATGATTTATGCCGTATATCATGCCCATTATTTCGCCATCAATTTCTCAATGGTGGTATAAAGGTTTTCCATCAACCGGCTTTGGTGGACGATCTTCTGTTTCAGTTCTTTCACCTCCGACCGGACAATGTTCTGAATGTTATTCGGGGAGGGTAAAAAAGGACTGATCTTGGCCCTGACATACCAGATTTCCCGGATTTCCTCCTTCGGTATAGACTGCACTTCGTAAAATTCGTTGTCTGAAGCAAGCAGCAACAAATTACTTTCTTTGATCTTATTGAATACCCGGCGGGTCAGCAGTTCGCCCCGGGTAACAACCACGTAAACGTAGTTGTCCTTTACAGCACTTGGCCAAAGCGACGGTTCGATAAAGCTGCAGACCACCTTATCGCCTTCAAAAAGAGTGGGTTCCATGCTGTCACCGGCGATATCGAAGGAGCGGTGGGTGCCGATTTTGTATTTATAATCGGGCAGGGAATAAGACGGGAGTGACTGCAAAAACTGCGGGTCGAGTATTTCACCAACATAACCCGCATGAGCGGGCACCGGCACGTGGACAATACGTTCCTCCTCCAGGTCATCGGTGACCACCGTCAGGGTCCGGAAATCGTCGTGATCTTCGCCGTTTATAAAATGCGCCCCCTCGCCGGTAAGGAGAAAGACGGGGTTCATGCTGTAGGTTTCCACAGCTTTTCTCAGGAGCTCAATCGTAACATCCCGGCGGCCTTTCTGGATTTCGCTGAGGCTTTGGGGCAGGTAATCCAGGTTGATGGCAAATTGGCGTGAAGACCTGATTTTACCGTCCTCTTTGAGTTTATTAAGGCAGGTTAAAAATCTCTCGGTTACAATACTGTTCATTTATTGGCTTTTTCGTTGATCCACCGCAGTAGATACATTAATCATTATTTGCTGACGAAATACCGGGCAATTTTAGGTAAAAAGCAGTATTGATGGTGGGTTTGTCAAAAATACTTTACCAAAAAAGTTATAAACCGGCAGTCGCTACAGATCACTTTTCAAAATCGACTATCAATGACTCGTGAGGGTTCCTGTCAGTTCCGGTGCCACATTTATTTTTCTCACTTTCCTTATCTTCGCAACCACGCTTCAAATACCAGACTCAGGTTGCTGCGTACCGGCAGGAGTCACGATAAGTCGGCAAGGACTAATCGTCATGTGCAACCACTGCAAACGGCCCCGAGCCCGGTCCGTCGCAACCTGAACCACCTAATCGTTGAAATCAAACACAATTTAAAGTACATGAAAAAACTAATTATTTCCCTCACCCTCGTTCTTTTTACCCGCATCGCCATTTTTGCCGGAGAAGGCATGTGGATCCCTTTGCTGCTGAGCCTGCTCAACCAAACGGAAATGCAGGAAATGGGTATGAAAATGACCGCTGAAGACATTTACAGCGTCAACCAGGGTTCACTCAAAGATGCCATCGTCCATTTCGGCGGCGGCTGTACAGCGGAGATTATCTCGGGCAGCGGCTTATTGCTGACCAACCACCACTGTGGCTACCGCCAGATACAGTCTCATTCTTCTCTCGAAAACAACTACCTGGAAGATGGTTTTTGGGCCATGAACCGGAGCCAGGAGCTAACAAACGAAGGCCTCACGGCCACCATCATCGTTCGCATCGAAGATGTAACGACGGCTGCACTGGCCGGTGTCACTGACGACATGGACAAACGCACCCGCCAATCTACTATCGACAAAAATCTCGATCAAATTAAAAAAGCGGCAAAAATGGAAACCTGGCAGGAAGCCAGCATCCGGCCATTTTTTCACGGCAACCAATATTACATGTTTGTCACGGAGACCTTCAAAGATGTCCGCCTGGTTGGGGCCCCACCTTCCAGCATTGGGAAGTTCGGAGCCGATACCGACAACTGGGTTTGGCCTCGGCACACCGGCGATTTCAGCATTTTCCGCATTTATGCCGATGAAAACAACCGGCCTGCGGAATACGCTCCAAACAACCGGCCCTACCAACCCAAACACTTTCTGCCCATTTCCCTCGACGGCGTTGATCCCGGTGACTTTACCCTCGTTTTCGGGTTTCCCGGTCGCACCAATCAATACCTTCCGGCCGTTGCGGTAGAACAAATCAGGGATGTACTCGACCCGGCGAAAATCAGTGTGCGGGACAAAACCCTCAACATCTGGAACGCCGGCATGCGGGCCGATCCGGAAGTAAAGATCCAGTATGCCTCCAAACAGAGCGGACTGGCCAACTCCTGGAAAAAATGGCAGGGGGAAGTGCTGGGACTGCGCTCCTCCGATGGCATTATGAAGAAAAGGGCCAGGGAAGCTGAATTTGCCAAGATCGTCGCAGTCAATAAAAAATATACAGCCTACCGCGACCTGCTGCCGACCTTTGAAAAACTGTACAAAGAGATCGAGCCTTTTGCCCTGGCGAAAGACTATTTCGATGAAATCACGGGCCGCAATGTGGAAATCCTCCGCCTCGCCGGATTGTTTGACCGCTTGGTCAGTGCTTACGAAAATGAAGGGGAAACCGGTTTCAACAGCTACCGGGATCGCTTGAAGAGCTACCTGGAGAACTACTATAAGGATTACCGCCCTGAAATGGACGAAGAAGTTTTGGCAGTACAAATGGAGGTGATGAAGAACAGAGTGGACCCGCAGTTTCACCCCGATCATTTCACCAAAATGCTCGCTACTTTCAATGGCAATTACGAAAAAATGGCCTCAACCATCTTCGACAACTCTATGGTCGATAATGCCGAACAGGTGCTTGCTGTGCTTGACATGGCCC
>JBFIJS010000068.1:0-10710 GCA_041600595.1 Saprospiraceae bacterium
GAGTTTAATACTTTTTAGGGAGAGAAACAATGAGTGAATGATTGAATGAGTGAATGATAGATTGATAGAATGATAGAATGATAGAATGATAGAATGGGAGAATAGAGAGGCAAGGTCACCGGTCGTTCATTCATTCATTCATTCACTCATTCACTCATTCACTCATTCACTCACTCACTCATACAAAAAAAAAATATGAAAAGAAGAAGCTTCTTAAAAACTTCCGCTCCTCTTGGCCTGCTGCCTCTTTTTGGTGCCGGCCTGCCCATCCGTTCGCTGGCGGCAACCAGTCCTTTTTTATTTAACCCCTGCGACGTGACAGACCGGAGCGTGGTCATCATATTTTTAAATGGAGGGAACGACATTATCAACACGACGGTCCCTCTCAACCAATTGAGTGACTATGCCAATATCCGTCCCGATATCCGTTTGCCGGATAACTCGCTGATTACGCTGGATGGCAACCTGCCCGACCAGCAGCAGATTGGGCTGCACCCCAGTCTGACCGGTTTTAAAAACCTCTATGATGAGGGTATGCTCAACATCGTGCAAAGGGTAGGGTATGAGATCCCCAACCGGTCCCACTTCAAGGGGCTGGACAATTGGCTGACGGGCAGCGGCGGGCCAGAATTGAAAGACCTGAAAACCGGATGGCTCGGCCGCTTTCTGCAGGACCGCTATCCGGGCTACAATGGCAATCCGTTTATTGGTGAACCGGATCCGCTCGGTATCCTGTTTGGCTCCATGAGTAAAACGGGGTTCCATACTTTTGAGGAACATAGCTACGAGATCAATCTGTCGGGGCAAGATCCGGCCGGTTTTTTCAGCCTGATCGCCTCGCTAAGTGGCCAGCCTATCGCCAACATTCCCGACTCGGAGCATGGCGATATGCTCCGGCATATTTCTGAAATAGAAAACAGTGTCAACGTTTATGCTCAGCGCATCTCCGAAACATTTAATAACGGTAGCAACAGCAGCGCTTCCTATCCGAATTCGAATCTTGGTAACCAACTTAAAACCATTGCCCGCATGCTGAACGGCGGCAGCCGCACCAAGATCTTCATGGCCACTACCGGCGGCTTTGATACCCACGTCGAGCAGGTGGACGCAATGGATACCAGAACGGGCGGTCACGCCAATTTGCTATCGAATGTAGGTAATTCCCTGCGGGCATTTCAGGATGACCTCGCCGCCTTGTCGCTCGACTCGAAGGTGATGACCGTTATTTTCTCCGAATTTGGCCGGAAAATCATCCAAAATGATAGTTACGGGGTGGACCACGGTACGCTGAGTTCCATGTTTATTATTGGAAAAGGTGTAGCTGGCGGAGTCACCGGAACCAACATCGACCTGACGGATCAGGATGCACCCGGCGCCGCCAACCCCAGTCAGCTCGAACACGACTACCGGTCCGTTTTTTCCTCCATTCTGCAGGACTGGCTCGGTGCTTCCGATGCTTCGCTTCAGGCGACCTTTTTGTCACCGGCCATCATCGCTAATAAACCGACCCTGATCAACCCCGAAAATACCGTTCCCGAAAGTTGTTACCACGAACCCGAAGCGCCCATCGTGTGCGCCTGCGTACAGGTCCGGCTGATGCTCGAAGGTTTATACAATCCTGCGACCCAGGCCATGCGGACGGACCTCCGCAATCAGGGACTTTTGCCGGTACAGCAGCCATTTGCCGGCGCACCGTTCTTTTACAGCGGCGACGAATCCGTTGTTGATTTTTCCGCCGATTCGGTCGATTGGGTATTGCTCGAATTGCGGGAGGCCGAAGACCTCTCCACCGTCGTGGCCCGTAAGGCCGTTCTTTTGCAGAAAAACGGGTTTGTCGCAGAAACGGACGGTACCCCGGGCGTTATTTTCGATGGGGTGGTGGAAGGAGCCTACCACCTCGCGGTGCTGCACCGCAACCACCTGCAAGTCGTTAGTTCAGAGCCTATCCTGGTCAATGCACCAAGTTTTATTTACGATTTTACCCAATCCGAAACGAAGGCGATGGGGCATGCGCAGCTCAAGAAAATTGGTATGGCTTACTGCCTGCTCGCTGGTGATATTGACAACAATAATATCCTGGACAATCGCGATTTCAATAGCTGGGAACAAAGGAAGGGGCAATCTTCCGTGTACGACCCCGCCGACATCAATGCGGATGGACAAGTCGACACAACCGATTACGACTTATGGTTTCGGAACCGAAGTAAATTGGGAGAACTTAAATAGCCCTTTATCCCGCATCGCAAATCCAAGAAAAAGAAATTATGAAAAAAATATATACCATCCTTTTTTCCATGCTCATGATGACTGCCGGCGGCCAGGGTATTGACCTGCAGCTCAGTCCGGTAAAAAACTGTACCGACCGGACTTATTGCCTGGACCTGCGAATAAAAAAGGCAGACACCGCACCCGCCGGTGTATCGATCGGCACTTCTTCCCTGTTGCTGACCTACGATCCGGCAGCGTTGACGTTCAGGAGTTACGAACCATTTTCCTTCACCGAAGCCGGCACCTGCCCCGGGTGGTTGCCTCAGCGCTACGATGCGATTTCCCGGCAGGGAGTTATAGACATCACGCTGGTGTTGGGCCAAAATGGAAATGCCTGCCCGGTCATCGGTGATATTGCCGAAAATATCGGACAGCTCTGCTTCGATATCCGGCAGCAGGGGGCTTCGCCAAACATACGTTTCGACCTGAATCATTCCCAGTTCAATACCAACGATGCCAATAATGGTTCGGCCAGTGTCCCCATTGTGGCCGCGGCCGTCCTTGACGAGAAAAACCTGCTGGTATGCGACTGTCCGGGGGCTTCCGAACCTTGCGACGATGGGAACATCTATACCGTCAATGACCGCTATGATTCGTTCTGTCATTGTCGCGGAGAATATGCCGACACCGATCAGGATGGCATTCCGGATGGCGTGGATCCTTGTTTGGATCAGGTTTTTGAGGCCGAAAATGCCAGCTTGTACGAAGTGTCGGTCCGCAATAATTTTCCGCAATATTGTGGTCTGGGCTTTGTTGATTATTTGCACAATTACGACGACTACGTAGAATTTTCCGTGCAGGTTGCCCAGGATGGCCAGCACCAGATGACCTTTCGCTACGCGTTACTTTCCGGCAACCGGCCACTCCGACTGACCGTGGATGGAGCCGTCGTAGTTCCGAGCCTTGATTTTCCGGAAACGGGGGCCTGGTCCAACTGGGGTACGGTGGCTATCGACCATTTTCTTACTGCCGGCCCGCATGCCGTTCGCCTGACGGCGATCGGGCAAAGTGGACCAAATTTCGACCAGTTTATCCTTTCTTTTTGTGCCGGCTGCGCCGAAACCGGACAGTCCTGCGACGATGGCGACCCCTGCACATCTGACGATGTTTTTGGTCTGGATTGTCAGTGCGGCGGCAGATATGAAGACTCCGATTTCGACGGCGTTTGTGACCTGATGGATGCCTGTGCTGGCCACGACGATCACGTGGATTCCGATGGTGACGGCCTGGCCGATGGTTGCGATCCGTGTGATAATGCCTTGATCGGAACCGCTTGCGACGACGGCGACCCTTGTACGGAAAATGATCGGTATGTAGCTGATTGCCAATGTGTTGGGATATTCGTTGGGGCCGATTCGGACGGCGATGGCGTTTGCGACGACTACGATATTTGCCCAAATGGCAACGACGCCTTCGATGCGGATGGCGACGGCATTCCCGATGATTGTGACACGTGCGACGACCGGATGGTCGGCAGGCCCTGTGACGATGGCGACCCCTGCACCTTACTGGATGTTATGCGCCCCAATTGTCTTTGTCTCGGTATTTTCTTTGACTCCGATGAAGATGGCGTCTGCACCGTACTCGACCTCTGCGAAGGCTTCGACGATACAATCGATAATGATGGCGACGGGCTGCCCGATGCCTGCGATCACAGTGTGGCTGTTTCTCCAAAAATGGAAATCGGCAAAGCGGTCGGGGTAGGGGAAGAATGGCAAACGATCGTGCTGGAAAATACCTACCAGTCTATGGTGGTGGTCGCTACGCCCATCCTGCCCGGGCGAGACGCTCAACCGGTAGTCACCAGGATACGGTCCGCAGCGGGCAACAAGTTTGAATTGCGGATGCAGAACCCCGGAGGCAAGGTGGAAGAATTTTACAATGTGAACTTTGTCGTCGCTGAGGAAGGTGTTTATACGCCTGCGGCAGATGGTTTCAAAATGGAGGCCCGGAAAGAACTTTCCGTAGAAACCGCCTCCAAAAGCAACTATGTGCGGGAGCAGCGGACCTATTTTCAACCTTATTCCAGCCCCGTTGTCCTGGGGCAGGTCATGACTTTCAATGACGACCGCTGGTCGGTCTTTTGGTCGTCCCGCGCCAACAGCATGGGCATACCCGCCGATTCCCTGAGTTTCGCTGCCGGCAAATTGGTCGCCGAGGATACCATCACTGATCGTGCCTCTGAAACAATAGGCTTTCTGGTATTTGAATCGGGTAAGTATGGCCGGGATGGTGTTCGCCTCGAAGCCCGGCTGGGTGAAAATACTATTGAAGGTACGCAGAACTCGGAGGCTGGTTTTACCTACAAACTGGACCTCGATAAACCTAACCACGCCATTCTCAGCACTTCCGGCCTCAACGGCGGGGATGGTGGCTGGCCCGTCCTGATCGGGAATCAGTTTTTCCGGGACAATACGATGTTCCTGGCATTTGATGAAGATCAGATTTCTGACAACGAACGCTTTCATACTTCAGAAGAGGTATCCTACCTGGCTTTCGAGTTTATCCCGGCCCTGGCTTTTGCTGATATTGAAAAAAGTAATGTCACCTGCCATGGAGCCGCTAATGGCACCGCCGCCGTTTCGGCCACGGGCGGGGAGGCTCCTTATGATTATAATTGGAGTACCGGTGATACCTCGGCTACTGTGGTTGACCTGGCTGCAGGTACCTACGGAGTGACAATCACCGATGCCAACAATACCAAAATTACCACCACCGTCACGGTGAATCAGCCTCCGGCCCTGGATGTCTTCCTGCAGGGCAGTCCCATCTCCTGCTTTGGGGAAAATGACGGGTTTGTACAAGCAGTGCCCGTCGGGGGAACGGGGCAACATACGGCAGTCTGGAGCAACGGTGCGACGGGTTTTACCCAGAGCAATTTGTCGGCAGGGAACTACACGGTGACGATTTCCGACCAAAACGGTTGTACTAAAACGGCTGCCTACGAAATCGAAGCACCCGCTGCGCTGGTCGTAAATGGCGTAGCCGGCGATGCTACTTGTTTCGGGGAAAATAATGGCACCGCCAACATCACTTTCTCCGGTGGGTCCGGTACGCCGGCTTTCCTGTGGAGCAACGGTGCGGCAACCCCCAACTTAACCGGTTTGCCGGCAGGCGTGTACACTGTGACGGCGACTGATGGAAACGGATGTACGGCAACCACTACGGTTGAAGTAGAACAACCGCCGATGTTGGAAGCCTCCGTGTTCACCACATTTACCTCCTGCAATGGCGGGGAAGATGGCTCTGCTACTGTGTCTTTTTCCGGTGGCACGGGCGAGGTCGTTTATCAATGGAATACTGGAGCTGCGACTGCTACCATTACTAATCTGCCAACCGGTCAGTATACCGTGACCCTGACGGATGCTCACGGTTGTACCACCACCGCTGCGGCCAATATTACCGACCCGGCCATGCTCGCCGTGGCGGTGACCAGCGAAAATGCAAGCTGCTTCGGCGTCTCTGACGGGCGGGCAGAAGCAAATTACACGGGAGGTACCGGCGGCGTTTCCTATATCTGGAGCACCGGGGCAACTACCTCCGCCATTGAAAACCTGCCCGCCGGCCAATATGCCGTCACAGTTACTGATGAAAATGGCTGTGTGGACGAAGCAGTCTTCATGGTTGAAAATGCCGATACGCTGACCGTGCAGGCAGTAGTGGCTCCTGTCAATTGCTTTGGTCTGGAAGATGGTATGATCGAACTGACAGCGGCGGGTGCGTCGGCTCCGTATGCCTTCTCGTGGAGCAACGGTGCCAATGAGGCCACCCTGACAGCCGTTGCGGCGGGGGATTATTCGGTTACTGTCAACAGCTCGGAGGGCTGCGAAATAGTCGAGAGCTTTTCAGTAGTGGAGCCACCGGAAATGGTTTTGGAAACGGACCACACCCCGGTTGCCTGTTTTGGGGGTGACGATGCCACGGCTATAGTCACGGGAACCGGCGGTACCGGCGATTACATTTTCCAGTGGAGCACCGGAGAAACCACCCCCGGTATTACCGGCTTGTCCGCCGGAACGGAGACAGTCACGGTTACCGACGCCAACGGATGTACTCAGACCGCAGCGGTCAACATCGACCAGCCGGATGAGCTGCAGATCGTCATCGATCAGGTGACCGATGCGATCGGTAGCGATGCCGATGGAGCCATCCAGATCAGTCCGTTTGGCGGAACGCCGGTTTACGAATTCCAATGGTTGCTGAACGGCACTTTTGTTTCCGGAGAGGAAGATCCGACCGGCCTCGTGGCCGGGGAATACACCTTGCTGCTGACCGATGAGAACGGTTGCAGTACTTCATTAAATGTCACCGTCGGTAGTTTAACATCGGCCGCCGAACGCAACCTGCTGCAGCGTATTCAATTGACGCCAAATCCGACTTCCGGCCTGTTTTCCCTCCTGCTGGATTTACCGGACAATCAGCGGGTGTCAGCTTCCCTCTTCGATGTTTCCGGAAAGATGATCGTTGGGACCACACCGGTTTCAGATCGCCATGATTTTGATCTGACCAATGAGGCTCCGGGCGTTTATTTATTGCGCATTCAGGTTGGAAAACTGGAAGTGGCGAAACGGGTGGTATTGGTTGAGTAAATAAGTAGGTGATGTTATTCCGATTCCGAAGTGGCTTGGGAAAAAATAAGTGGTTTCTACATCGGCATACACTCAAAACGAGTGGTTGGGAAATTTATAGCACTGAAAAAAAATGGTTCTTTGACAAATCCAGTGGGATTGGCAACGGGATTAGCGGGTCACTTCAAGTGCCCCGCTAATTTGCTTGAATTATTGGAGAACCTCGAGTGACCCCGTAATGCCTCCACAGGATTTGTCGAAGAACCTTTAAAATGAGTCAAAAGGGCTGCGGGGGTTCACGACTTTTTTACCTGCAAGAAGGAACGAACACTCACAAAATCAATGAGTAGTGTGTTTAGCCATTCCCGGAAAAATAATCGCCATCACCAATCAACCGGATGAGACTTTTCGCATCGCAAAAGTCTCCTTTGGCGGCATTCAAAAAGAAGTCAATCTTTCCATGGTGCCGGCGGCCACCGTAGGAGACTAAGTGCTGCTTCAGGTCGGGGTGGCCATCAGTGTGATGGATGAAGAAGGGGCCAGAATCACCTTTGAATATCTAAAGCAGATTGGCGAAGTGGATGAACTTGGTTAGCAGCATGGAGGGTCCGTGTCAAAGTGCTGCAACTTTACAACATTGGAGCTGGATCAGGGTTAGTAAATTAGCTGCGCTTTGCAGTTTTTCTTCATCTCTAAGCTTTAAAAAAACACGTATGAAAAAGTCAATGCTCATTGTGACCCTCCTTTCAGCTTTCCTCTTTTCCCAGATCAATGCCCAAACGGCCGTAGAAAAATTTGAGCAGGAAGCCATTTATCTTTCCAACACCAAATATGTAAAAAATGGTCAAAAGTACCCGCTTGGATTTTTTAGCGGAAATCTAAAAAAGGAAATGACCATCAGCCCGGCTGCCATGGCCGAATGGGGACAACACGAAAAAAGCCGAAATAAATTTCTCGTTTTTTATGGTGTTGGTGTCGCTTCACTGATCACCGCTTTAGTCATTGATGATGACCAGGAAGCATTAAAAACTGGATTTTTGGTGGGTAGCCTGGCCGCGATCACTGTCTCAATTCCATTTGCCAACAAGTCAGAGAAAAGTTACCAGAAAGCCATCTGGTTGCGGAACCGGGATATTCTACGGTAACCCGCAACAAGGCAAAATGTCGCCTGACCTGTCCGCACCATTTTTTCAGAAAAAAACACCACAGGCGGCATTTTTCGCTTGCTTTTTCAGTTGCCTCCCGCTGGCTGATGGTCCTGCGCTGTTGCTCCAATTTATTTTTCCCTTAATTTTGGGACGACAACCACCACATCAAAAAAAATCAGCTATGCGAGCATCTCTACTGGTCTTTCTTTTTTTGTTTTCCACCAGTCTGTTTTCCCAAAACTTCGCCCCCGGGTATCCCTTTTATTTACCCCATGGCGATAGTACCACCCAACGGTTTTTACCCGTTTTTCCCAGGAAATCCGCTGACAGTCCCGTTACCATCAGTCCCGACGGGCACTTTATGGCCGATGGTCAACCCATTCGTTTTTGGGGGATGAATATGGCCTACAGCGCCTGTTTTCCCGATAAGAGTGATGCGCCAAAAATTGCGGCTCGCCTGCGTAAAATGGGGGTCAATCTGGTGCGGTTCGAACTGATGGACAGTCCCTGGTCGGACGACGAAGGGACGATTTTCGTCATGGGAGCGAATACCACGCAAGTGCTGAATTTTTTCAACCTCGACCGCCTCCACTATTTCATTGCCCAATTGAAAGCGGAAGGCATCTACACCCGGCTGGTGTTACACCATGCCCGTACCTTCAAAGAAGGGGACGGCGTGTTGTATGCCGACAGCCTGCAGCAGACGGCCCGGGCGGTCAATATGTTCGATCGGCACTTGATCAAACTGCAGCGGGATTTTGCGCTTCAGCTCCTTACCTCCGTCAACGCCTACACCGGACTGTCCCTGGCGGCCGATCCGGCTGTGGCCATGATCGACATCACTAACGAAAATACTTTGTACGGCTACTGGAAATCGGACTGGCTGCGTCACCAGTCGGAAGGCGGTGTACTGATTCAGCGCCATGTCGATACCCTGCATGCCCGGTGGAATGAATTTTTACAAAATAAATACGCTTCGCAAACAGACCTCGACAGTACCTGGAACCAAACTGCCGGCACCGGTGGCCAAAATGAACAAGTCGTCGACGGCGGCTTCGAATCGGGCGACCTCTCTGCCAACTATACCATGGAACTCCACGATGTGGCCCAGGCCACACTGACGCCCGATCCACAAAATCCGTACGCCGGAAATTTCAGTGCACGCGTGGATGTGCAGAACGCTACCAATACCAATTGGCACATCCAGTTCAAACAAACCGGCGCTTCCCTGACGGCCTTTAAATCCTACCAGATCACTTTTGCCGCCCGGGCCGAAACCAACCACAATATTATCGTGGTGGCCAGCCGGGATAATGCACCTTACACCTACTACGCCGGCAAAACCATTGCGCTGACACCGAATTGGCAAACGTACAGTTTCGTCTTTCTGGCACCTGAGAACAACGACGCCCAATTTCGCCTGGGTTTTCAATTTAACAATCAGGAGGGAAGCTACTGGTTCGACAACCTTAGCCTGACCGATGCCAATGTGCCGGGCCTCTTGCCCGGCGAGTCTTTGGCAGCGGGAAATATTGCCTTTATGCGATACAGTGAGCGCTTCGAATTTTCACCGCACCGCATGGCCGATAACACCGAGTTTTTGCTGGATTTGCAAACTCGTTTTTTCGACGGCATGTACACGTATCTCAAAGACGAGCTGGGGGTGCAGGCGGCGATCAACAGCTCGAATACCTGGAGTGGCATCAGCGACATTTATACCGCCCGGAATATGGATTTTCTGGACGATCAGTCGGTTTGGGATTATGTCCGTTTTCCGAATGGGTATTCCACGACCAACTGGTTTATTGAAAATGTACCGATGGTGAAAAGTGCAGGTTGGACGACGATGCAGTCCCTGTTTGGTGGCTTTGCTATGAAAAATAAACCTTATACCATCAGCCAGTACAGCCATCCTTTCCCCAATCGCTTCCAGGTGGAAATGATGCCCTGGATAACCGCCTACGGGGCCTTTCAATCGGCCGATGCCCTCGTTTTTCATATTTACCACGACGATCGGGACGGGTGGGCGGCCGACCGGGTAGCCGACTACAGCAGCCTGCACCGCAATACCGCCCAGATGGTTCTGTCCCCCGTCTACGGTTACGCCTTTCGGGAAGGGTTGATAGCGCCGGCCGAAACCGTTTACGAATTGGAGTACAGCCTGCCGTTTTTGCGGGCCTTGCCCTTGTCCGACGGGGAAGGTCGCTGGGGGAAATACCTGCCCTACAACAACCGGCTGACCTATACCCACGGCTTGCGCACTGCAGGTTTCGACGGAACGGGGGCGCCCGATGTCGGGCAATTGCCGGCACCGGCAGGAGCAGTGGCAACCACCAATACCAACGAAACGACGATCGATTTTACGCAGGGTATTTTGAAAACGGAGACGCCCCGCCTGGTCAGTGTGTGCGGGTTTATGCAGGAGGGTGAGGTGGATGCCGGTGCCCTCAAAGTGAGGTCAGCCAATGATTTCGGCGTAGTATCGTGGCTGTCACTGACCGATCAGCCACTCGGGCTCTCCGACGAAAGCCTGCTGACTATTTCCTCTAAATTGCAGAACACCAATATGATCTGGGACGGCACCCAAACGATCCGCAATAACTGGGGAGGGGCGCCGACGGAAATGTTCCCCCTGCAACTGACCCTGGAATTGGAAGTCGCTGCCGATTACCTCCAGATTTACCCGCTTTCCACGACCGGGGCAGCCACTGATTACCGGTTGGTAC
>JBFIJS010000069.1:0-10689 GCA_041600595.1 Saprospiraceae bacterium
GTATGCTCTTTCATCATTATTTAATCCTTCTTGGTGCATCACCCTGCTAAACAAATTGAAATGAAATGAAAACATTTCACTCTTTACATCAAATGGTAGTTGACGGAAAAGGACAGAAAAAAACAGATTATCTCTTGCTTCATTTAAACAAGACCCAAAATAAATACCTGTTTCCATCAGCAGGTCACTGACGACGCGGGTCCCACTCCCTCCCATTCCACCAATGGCAATAACTTTATCTGGCATAAACTCTATATTTTGATTGGAACTGAATTTTCAAAAGGCGCTGGTAACAATTTTCCACCTCTGCGGGCAGTGGAGTTTCCGATAATTCCTGGTGGTGAATTAAAGAAGTATCATAAAAAAGGGATTCACCGACCGGAGTCGGATTTAAATCCAACCGGACTGCCAATGCCGCTATTTCTTTTTCATACTTTTCTTTTGGCCAGTTAAAATTCAACAGTTGTACCGGAAATGAATTATTAATTTCCAATAGCTGCTGATTGTACCGGAGCCATAATTCCAGGCCTTGCTCCATAGAAAACCCGCTACGCTTGGCCAGCGATTGCGCCACGGCTATCGGATGCCGAAAAGAGGCCACCAATTGCACCTGGTAATTTATTAGCAACGGCATCCACAAATGAAGGGTAAAAATGGTTCGGGGATCTTTAAACCCCCAGGCTTTATCTCTGGGAAAACTGTCAATAAATTCCAGCAGGCGGTTATTAATCACCTCGGAGGGTTGAATCAATGTTCGCGGAGGATTCAGCCAACTTGCACCGGCTTGGACAAATAATGCCTCGTGGAAATTAAATATATCCGGTCTTTCCCTGTTCCCCTTTTTGTTAAATGGCGAACTGGTTTTTACATCACCAAGATAAAGCCCGTGACTTTCCAGGCTGCCAGCCAGACAACTTGTCCCGCTGCGGTGCATGCCCATTACGATGACTACCTGTATTTTTTTCTTATAATTGTTCATCAAAAAAAGTGTTCCGGTCCTGACCTGAATAGGCTGAATAATCAAAAATATTGAGCAAAGACAAATGCCGGTGAACCACCTCCGTGGAAATCATCGCATCGTAATTCAATGCCTTAAACCGTTCGTAAAATTGAAAATCTTGGCCAAACGGCACCCGGTCATAGGCTGATTTGCGAAACATCAACAATCGCAAAGGTGCGTTATGCGGATCGATTAAAAGGTAATATTTACTCTCTTCCTGATTATGCTGGCGCATGAGCGCATTTATTTTTATCAAAAAGGCCAGTTGTTCTTCATCGACATCCGGGTAAAGTCTTTTTGCATCTTCCATACTGACAAAGTCTTTTTGATACACCCAGGAACCCACGCAGGCTAAATTGGGATTGGCATCCATATATAGCAAAAATCGCTCTAACCAACATCCATTTTCCACTGGTAATATTTCTATATCGCTCTCAATAAAGACAAAATAAGACCCGAGCTCTTCTTTATACATGTCCACCATTTTTTTTAATCGAAAAGGGTCATTGTCTTCAAATAAATGAACTTTATAAAAAAGTCCCCGTCGCTCAAAACCCTCTATTACCTGCCTGACCAGCGGGTCGGAGGAATTATTGTCGGCAATAATAATTTTACAGGGAGTTGAAGTATGGCGGTAAATACTATCCAAACACACCCACAAATAAATAGGCCTGTTCCAGCTTAATATGAATATATACGGTACTTCTTTATTCATCGGGTAATCATTAATTGAATGGATTTTTTTCAAAAGAAATAAAATTTTTTTTTCATTAAGACAACTGAATGACAGACCATTTCAAATACATTCTGTAAATCTACACAACCTGTATCCACATAACACATAAGAATTTAGTCAAAAAGACGGATCAATCAGCCATCAGCATTAACGAACCATTCCGAACAATCCCACCCCAGCATTTTTTCCAGCATATAAATCTCTTCCTTGAACAAACCAATCAGGTAACTTCTTTCGAATTGTGTCATTTGATATTTATAAGGTGTGGAAAAAACATAATCAACGGTGTCAAAGCGAATCCGGTCAACCCCCAAAAAATCAAAAATACGGTCAAAGAGTTGTCCGGGTTGTTTTTGCAGATCATCATATCGGAGCACCAAAATATTTTTCCCAGGGAAAAAAGAATATAAACGCTCTAACTGCCGGGAATAATAACCTCGATCAATATATGAATAAACCCGGTGTTGAAGTGGCAGTGCCGATTTATAACGTTCTTCCCGATCCAGAACCGCTTCAAAAAAAGGGCGGTCTTCCTTGTTGCGTTGAAACTCCATATTCCATTGCGAATAAGCCCGGTCAATCGGATTTCTCAGTATGATGATAAATTTCATTTCCGGATTATAATCACAGATTCTTTTTGCCGCTGGTTCCCAATACAAATAGATCGGTGTGGCTTCGCCAAACAAAAGGGCGTTTTCATCGGGCGTGAACGCCTGGTGATAAGGGCTGTAATCAACAGTATCGCTTTGAAAGTGGTGTTCCCTGTCAAAGAAGTGCAGTTCTTTCCCATTGCCCATACATAGATTGGGATGCTTTTTTAAATAGCTGTATAAAACCGTAGTGCCTGACTTTTGGGCACCGGCTATCAAAAAATCCACTTTTCCATCCAACATAGTTCAAGCATTGTTTTTATCATGGTACAGGTTCGGGCAGGTTTCATATGGCCCATTGATTTTACTACTAATATCCCTTTTATTTCTACGATTTTATCCGGGAAAGGTTTGGAGAAACATTGATTACCCCTAATTTATACACATCATCACCGGACAATGATATTTGACAAATCAGATTTCAGCGCAAAATACCGGGCCGGAGAAGTCATTCCTCTCAGCATTATAAAGCAAATATAACTGCCTGCGGCACCTTGCTCGTCAGTTGGGCCAGCAGTTGAAAAGATCGTGGCAGCATTTTTTTTTTGAGAAATGCAAAACAAGAGCAAGGTAAGATGGTGACTAAAACGAGGTAAAAATACTAAGTGACAAAGATGTTTAAACACAGCGCCCTGCCTGTTGGTAAAAACCAGCAGACAGGGCGGTTTATTTGTTGGAAGTTCTTCCAGCAGGAAGAACGGACACCGGGGAACAACTGCTATACCGTGGAAGCGGAGACACGAATTAGCAGCAAATTTTGTGTCCTGGTAGCCCTGCCAAGAATCGAACTTGGATCTATGGTTTAGGAAACCACTATTCTATCCGTTGAACTACAGGGCCTCTCTATTCGGGTGGAAGGGGGTATAGATTCAATGTCACCTGCCACTTTTTCCGAAAGGAGGGCAAATTTAATGGTTATTTGGAATTTCTCCATTGTTCACCGGCAATTTCCTCCGGGGCTATCTCTTTCCTCTGCCCCCGCTCTGCCGTTGATGATTATCACCTGCCTGCCTGACCAAATTCAGTGGGGCCGTGCATCGTACTGACTAATCTTGTAAGGGTGCATCAGGTTAAGACACTGACCTGCATTTATCCGTAGTTTAAAATAGAATAATGATGTTCAGGCCTCTCCTTTCCCTGGCTTTTTTCCTTATATCGGGGCTCCTTCCGGCTCAGGAGACATCGTCGGCGCTGATGCGAAGTGTTTATCTCGTTGGCAACGTAGCCAATGTCCCGAGCGATGCACCGATTTTAGTCGGTTTACAAAACCTGACCGCTTCGGAAACAGCCCCTTTCACGGTGCTTTACTCCGGAGACCTGATCGATGACGATGGCCTGGAGGCTGAAGATTGTGAAGAGGAGGAAGAAAAATTGCGCGGACTGATCCGGATCGGCCAGGACAATCCACTCGGGCGGGTGCTTTTTATTCCCGGGGAACGAGACTGGGACAACGCCGGTAAATCAGGGCTGGCGAAGATTCGGCGACTGGAGGACTTTCTGGAAAAGGAACTGCGAACCAAACGAGCCCTCATCCCCACCAAAGGATGTCCCGGTCCGATGGTCATAGACGTGGGAGACGACTTAAGGATTATCGCCATCAATACGCAGTGGTTCCAGCACCAGTACCAGCGACCCGGCGAGGCGGATGACTGCCCGTTTTTCAACGAAAACGAATTTTATGATGAAATCGACGACTTCATGGAAGAAGTCCCCGGGCGCAACATCATTGTCGTAGCTCACCACCCGGTTTATTCCTTTGGCCAGTCTGCCGGTTACCGTTCCGTTCGGCGCCATTTTTTCCCGCTGACAGATGTGGACGAAAGACTCTGGGTACCGGTTCCTCTGTTGGGAACTTTTTACGCTGCCCATCGGCAAAATGTGGGTGGAAAAAAAGATCTGACCAACGCCGCTAGCAAAGAATTTGGCCGGCGAATGGGCCGCATCCTGGATGAATACAAGCAGGTCATTTACGTATCGGCACACGAACTGGACCTGCAGGCACATTACAAGCACGAAAATTTTCACCTCAACAGTGGTTCAATGGAAGAAGCGAGGGCGGTCGCCCGGGGCCGGGAAACTATTTTCAAAGCAAACAAAAGGGGGTTTATCAAACTGGAATATTTCACCGACGGGTCGGTGGCGATGAAAGTGTTTTACCTGAAAAAAGACCAGGTCGAATTAGGGCATGAGCAGCTCCTCCTGGCATCTCTTTGCCGAAAAGATACCAGCGGACTTCCCGTCAACGAACGTTTTGCCCCTTGCCGGGAACCGGATCTTTCCGACCTGAGCATGAATGCTGACGCACCAACCAGTGCTACCATTACGCCGGGGGCCCATTACGACGTCGGCCCGCTGCGCCGCTGGATTTTCGGTGAACATTACCGCACTACCTGGGCAACGCCGATCGCCAACATCCCAATCCTCGACCTCGACACGACCTTTGGCGGCCTGACTCCCTTTGCCCGGGGCGGCGGCGGCCAGACGCATGTATTGAAGTTTAGCGCCCCGGACGGACAATGGTACTATTTCCGGTCCATTGACAAAGACCCCACTTACAGCCTCTCGCAGAACCAGGCTCTGATGAGTGGGGTGTACGGAAAAATCGTGCAAGACCTCACCTCCGGACAGTACCCATACGGCGCTTTCGTGACGGACCACTTGATGAACGCCGCCGGCATTTACCATACGAGCCCCCGGCTGTTCATTATGCCGGACCATCCCAAACTGGGAATGCACCGGGAACTTTTTGCGGGTATGTTGGGACGGCTGGAAATCCGGCCACAGGGTTCCAATAAAAACGTGGAGGGCTTCATGGGGGCTGACCGGGTCATCAAAACGTTCCGGCTGTTTCAGTACCTGCTCGACGACAACGACCACCGGATCGATGCCCCCGCATACGCCAGGGCCCGGCTGTTCGACCTGTTGGTGTCGGATTGGGACCGCCAGGCCGACAACTGGAAATTCATGGGTTTTGGCGATAAAAAAGCGTTCACTTTTTATCCAATGCCTAAAGACCGGGATCGTGCTTTTTCGCGCTGGGAAGGAATTTACTGGTTGTTGGATCAGGAGTTTGGCTCTCCGAAGATCTCCAGTTTCGATTATAAATGGGGTGATTTCAAAAGCCTCACGTTCAAGGCCCGGTACATCGACCGGATGCTGCTCAGCGAACTGGATCAGGCAGAGTGGCTGGACATTGCCCGGTCGCTGCAAACCGACCTGTCCGACGACGTCGTGGAAGCAGCCTGGCAAAACATTCCACCCGAAGCCCAGCCGGTAGCTGCGGACAAAATGGTCGATATCCTCAAAACCAGACGGGATGATTTGCCGAAGGCTACCAGTAAATATTACCAACTGCTGGCCCGTTACGTAGACGTTATCGGCTCCAACAAGCGGGAGATTTTTGAGGTAGAACGCTTTCCCAACGGAGACGTAAAGGTGGAGGTTTTCAAAAAGAAAAAAACGGGAGAAAAAAGCGACTTGTTGTACAGCCGGCTGCTTCACAAAACCGAGACCAGGGAAATACGGCTGTACGGACTGGACAATGAGGATGAGTTTTATTTCAGCGGAAAAGCGAACAAAAGTATCTTGACCAGGGTGATAACCGGCGAAGATCAGGATGTCGTGGTAGATCGATCTACGGTAAAAAGCTGCAAAAAGCAAACGTTAATCTATGACCACAGCAAGGCCGATTCGCTGGTCCTCGGGCAAACTTCCCGAATAGTCAGGACCAGGGAGCCGGTTGTTTTTACTTATCAATTGTGGGAACCCAATTCCTACTTGCCCATGCCCTCCTTTGTGTACAACCAGGACGATGGCTTTGGGCTCGGGTTTGGTTTGTCCATGACGAAGCATGGTTTCCGGAAACCCGGCTACGCCAAAAAATATTTCTTCCGGGGTGCCGCCACCACCAACGAAAACTACTGGCTGAATGCCACGGCCGACTTCCACCATGTTCTTGGCAAGTGGGATTGGTTGCTCGCTGGAAATATTTCCAACTCTGAGCGCTCCTTCCGTCATTTTTATGGCATCGGCAATGAGACGGTGAAGGACAACCTGCTGAAAGAAGCCGGCTTTTACGAAAACCAAACCAACATCCAGCAGGCATCTACCGGACTGCGGCGCACCTTCTGGAGGCGAAGCAATTTCATCTTGTCCACTGCCTTTGAACGATATTGGGTTCGCAGTAAAGCCGATGGCGAACGCTCTGCCTCTATTTTTGACGAGCTCCCGGAGCTACCGGGATTGGGAACCAATGCCTTCCTGGGAACCCGACAAGAGCTCAACCTCAACCTCGCCGATGCCGCTTTCTTGCCCACCAGAGGAGTGAAGTTTCAGTTGTCTCACCAATACTATTTCAACCTGTCGGAAACAGACAGCCGCTTCGGGAAATGGGCCGCCGATATGCGGTTTTACGAAACGATCCGGATCGCAATCCCCGTCACGATCGGCCAGCGGGGAGGTTTCCAGCAAACTTACGGTGACGTGCCGTTTTACTATCTGGCCCGACTGGGACAAAGGGATAACCTCCGCGGCTTTCTGCGTAATCGGTTCACCGGCCAGAAAGCCGTTTATTCGAATACCGATATACGGTTCGACCTCGGAACCATCGAGACGGCGTTCGTACCATTTGGCATTGGACTGCTGGGTTTCTACGACGTCGGTAAAGTATGGGCAAAAGGGGTAGATTCCGATAAGTGGCACCAGGGCTATGGCGGTGGCATTTACCTCTCTCCGGTCAACGAAAACTTTAACCTGACCTTTTCAGCGGCCAGATCGGAAGAAGAGAACCTACTCCTCGAGTTCACCTTCGGGTTCAGCCTCTAACCAGGCCGGCATGACCTCCGTCGCTGCTGCCGGGTTCTCCGGCCATTAAAAAACCAGTTCCATATTGGCCATGCCGGCTCCCAATGAGAGGTGCAGGTTTTCAAATTTCCCGGAACGCTTGTTCCGTTTGTGCAAGTGCGGCACCAGGATCCCGGACAAAGCGCCTACCGCATACCCGACCATCACATCAGTCGGATAGTGCTTACCGCTTTTCACACGCATATAGCCGGTAACGGCCGGCACGGCAGCGGCGGCAGCCCAGATAAATGGACGCCACTCCGAATCGGGGTGAAAATCCGCATAAACCTTGGCGGTGAAAAAGCTCATCGCAGCGGTTTTGGAGGTATGTCCTGAAAAGAAGGAATACCGAGCCCCACGCCCCAGTTTGTCGTCCAGGGGAACATCTTCATTGAAAACAAACGGCCGCGGCCGCCTGACGGCACTCTTTGTCAGGGTTGTCAGGCCGTTGGCGACCAGGTAGGTTTCCGCATACAACAGGGCAATTTCCTGAAAATCGCTGCGGGTTCGGTCGCCTGCCAAAAAAAGAATAGGCAGCAACTTAGCTCCTAAAGCTAAATGGTCGCTGCTCTTGTCTGCCAGGAAAGATTGATTAAAAGTAGCCCCACGGTCAAAAGAATTGACCCTCGCCCGGCTCAGTTCGTTGATCTGTTCCGGACTAAAACCATTGACAGTGCTACCCACTACGTAGGAGGTACCCCAGGTACTCAGACCAAGAGCGGTGATCATTGATTCTTTTTTCCAGTTGAACTGATAGGGAGATTGAGAAAAAACGGGTAATTGACCTGCAAGGAGCAGGATCAAAAAAAGTAGCGAATGACGAAACATGTTGAATACTTAGATTTGATTGAATGAATGATGATAATAGCTGCCTGGGCAGTTTAGCTGCTTAAGTATTCTACAAAGTGGAAAGGTGTAATTCAATATTGAGGTGCAAAAACCGGTGCAATCCTTCTCAGGAGGCGCTCTCCGTTACAGACACATAAACGTGTCTGGCGCCATTTTGTTTGCCAGGGTGAAAAATATATTGACTAAAATCAGCGGCGGTTTGTGCAAATATCATTTCACAGACACGCTCATTTGCAACATATTGTACCGTAAAAACACATCAAATCTGCCAATCCTTTTTTGCAGCAAAAAATGGGAAGGCAGGAAGGATTGGTTTTCAGCTAACGAATGGTCACCGTACAGGTTTCTGTTTTTATAAAAATAAGTCAAGCATTGCCATGTTACCCTCCAACGATATATTAAGCTTAATGAATGGCCAGCAGGTATTACCTCACGTGGTTCAATTCCCCTCAACTCGAAGTGGACAAAACGGGACCCCTGACTTGTTGGTTCGTTCTCTCCAAGGTTGGAAGACTACACTGGGATATTTACAGGAAGAAATTAGCAGCATAAAAAAAATAGCAAAGTGGAACGATGCAAAAATGAATGATCCCGCCAACCCCAACCTGGACGCCAACTTTGAACAACTCACCAATGAAGGTTTCCAGGAACTGATACGAACCATCGCGGAAATAGAAAAACAAATCATTGCGGAATTGCTAAACAATGAAACTGAAATCATTTCACTGAACAGCGAGATTAAAAAAATAGAAAAGGCCATAGAGGAATTTAACGATGTATGGATACCTGCCAAACTAAAAATACTCAAAATAATTGCCAACAACCCACCAATTACTTTTTTCTGAGTTAAATACTTAACGGAAATAATATCTACCTACAAAGTGAAATAACATTGGGCATTTTTTTAAGGTGGAGAATAGGCGGGCCGGTAGTGTATCAATCGCTGTGCACAATGCAACTTCCGCACAACTAAAACCAAAATCAAAGGATGATCAGTACTGTTGGTACACTTACAAAGTATGAACAGCAAATAAAAATGAAATAACGGTAATAATTAATCCACCAATAAATACGCTGTAGGAATAGTTGAGTAGTTTAAATTTTTTGTCCAGCACCAAGCCTAAAAAATAAAGGTCCCGGATCATGTTTCCTTAAATTAAATTGGGCTTATCCTATTTACTATCCATTACTTCTTCATACCGGTTAATGTCCAGGCCAATAAAGTTACCGTAGAAAAAAATATTCTTTTGAGCATCTTCCAAACTGGACGACATGGACAAGTTTTTTGTCACATGTGGCTTGGCGGCCAGGGCAGAAAAAATGAGGGAAATAAGGGTAGTGATCAGAAAAAAAACACCCGTAAATATTGCCAGAGGCGTCAGGTTTATTATCTCTTTAAAAAAGACAATTAATATACTGATTAACAAGGAATTCAACCGAATCATAATATGTGACTTCCGGTCGGCCAAGGCACTCAGGCTGATATGAGTCCGGTAATTATTCCTGAAATAAGTTTGCAACGCCCTGGCAGCATCTTTCCTTTTCCAACCTGTTCCAACTATAGCTGACTCAATATTTTTGTCCTGGATAAAATCGGATTCAATTGTAATTTCCTGTGGTTGATTAATGGTATTTTCCACATCTGATACTATTTGCAACCATTTATTGATTCAGATCAAAAATGGCTCGGTTTATTACTTATTGTCCAGGCTATTCGGCCCCTTGCTTTCCTTAATAAGGAATCGTTTATCACAACTTTATTTTTCTTTTTTATGAAATTAAATTCCTGGCATGATTAGCAAAAAAGGTTGAGATAATTCCGCCTCGCTGCTATAACAAAATAAACAAAAAATCAAATTTTTAGCGCTGATTAAGATCAGTTCCTATTAAAAAGTTATTCGCCCGGAAAATGACCCTCCATGATCAAGGTCAATACAATTATTAATAAAAATCATTGAACCATCCATGAATAAATAAATACCTTATTGCACCAAAGGTAACTTCCCCAACACCACTCTGCCCGGATGTTGGAAGGCCATTTTATAATTCAGCTAAACCAAAACCATGTTGAGAATATTCATTTTGCCGGTATTGTTTACCCTTTTCAGCCAGTGTGTGGAACCGCCGGTAGTATTCGTCTCCGAACAGCCGGAAGGCATCACGCGCCGGGCCTATTTCGAGCCTGTCTACAGAGGCGTTTTTCTATGCGAATCGGACAGTTCGACGGTTTATGTCAAAGCAAAAACCATTCATAAAGAAAAGGAATACGCCTTTCAGGTTCATATTTCCGAAATCGACACTTATGAAGGAGTTGAATTGATCGACGGACAATTATGGATCGCACAACTCGACGGCCCGATTCCGGTCATTGTGGACAAAGACTCGGTCTCCGGCACTTTTATCCTCCGCGACACCCTGTTTAAATTGTCCGAAAAACACGTACTCAAATACTTTAAGGGCCATCAGATTCTCAATCGAAAATTGGCAGAAGACAAGTGGGAAGTTCTGATACTCTCCATTGATTATGATTTGGACCTTCGATTGTCCAAAGCCATTCTGCCGGAGGATCTAAAGGCATTGAAAAGAATTACGGATGTCACAGACGTTTCCAC
>JBFIJS010000070.1:0-10630 GCA_041600595.1 Saprospiraceae bacterium
ACGGACTGGGCTCCTTTTGTGTTTGCCCGGGGCGGCACAACGGTCGCCGGCATCGGCCTCGGCGACAATGGCCGCCTGGCCTACCACTGGGACGGCGGACAGTGGTGGTGGAACCCCGGCGTGAATCTGCCCACAGAACAGTGGACCTACGTGGCTCTGGTCATCACCCCGACGGCTGGCACCATTTACCTGAACGGTGTTGGCTACACCAATACCGTAGCGCATGCGCCCGTTGCCTTTGAC
Organism: Saprospiraceae bacterium; assembly: GCA_041600595.1. Classification (GTDB taxonomy): domain Bacteria; phylum Bacteroidota; class Bacteroidia; order Chitinophagales; family Saprospiraceae; genus UBA6168. Next base: position 244 of record JBFIJS010000070.1, read on the forward strand.
AGTCCTCTGCTCATCGGCTGGGACCCCAACAGCAACCAGCGGCGTTTTGCCGGTTTGGTGGACGAAGTCACCGTCTGGGATAAGGCGTTTACGCAGGAAGAATTGCGGGAAATGATGCACCTCACCAAAGTACCCGCCGACCAGCCTAATCTCGTGAGTTATTACCAGTTCAACGAAACAGACGGACAGGTGATGGACCGGACGGGAGTGCGGCATTTGTCGCTGGCCAATTCGGCAGTGCGGGCTGCGTCCACGGCGCCACTCGGTGGTGGCGTGAGTCACCGCCTGACCATTGACCAGGCTGGCGAATTCACTTTCGGGGAAACGGGCGTGACCATCGGTTTCGATGATGTGGCGGTTTTGCCGCAAGGCGAAGTCGTCGCTACCCGTATCGACTTATCGCCCGATCAGCTGCCGAATGCTTCGCCGCACAGCCAGTCTTACTGGGTCATCAATAATTATGGCGACAATGAATTTTTCGATCCGCCCGTTTCGATTCGTTTTGCGGGCTACGGCAACATCGCCCCCGGCTCGACGGCAGCCAGTGATTACAGCCTGTACGCCCGCCAATTTTTCGACGATGGCGACACCTGGTGGGGGCCCACCGATATGGGGGACGAACTGGAGACGGGTACAGAAGGTGCCATCACATTCTCGGATAACGACGACCTCAATTTCTTTGGCCAGTATGTAATCCTGCAGGAAAATGTCACCCCGGTCGAATGGCAGGATTTCCGGGCGGCCCTGCAGCCGGATCGGACCGTCCGCCTTTACTGGACCGTGCAACAGACGCCGGAGATTGCCCATTTCACCCTTGAAAAAAGCATGGATGGTATTGATTTTCAGTTTCTTACAAAAATAAATGCGGAGCCGGCAAGCGGGGTCAAAAGTTATCAGACCGTAGACGGCGCACCCGGCCGGGGAGAAAATTTTTACCGCCTCCGGCAAATGGATCCCGATGGCAGGGAAACCTTTTCCGCAATTCGCTCGGTTCTGGTGGATGCCCTGCCTGACGAGTGGACCGTTTTCCCCAACCCAGTGACCAGTGGGGAAATGTTGCAGATCAAAACCGACAGCCGCCTGCCCTACCATTTCCGGTTGTTCGGAACTGATGGAAAAATGGTTTGGCAAAATACCGGTAAAGGGGACATATCGTTCGCCATGACCGATCTGGCAAAAGGCACTTATTTATTCGAAATCATATCGGAAAGCGGCCGGTCAAAAGGAAAACTGGTGGTGAACTGACAGACCTTTTTTTCTGCCATTAAAGTTGGTGGTCACATCACGCTGGAAAAATTTACCGGTAAAAAAAGAAGCCGAATGCCCCGGGCCAGACAGACGTTTGGAGGAGGGATTTATTTGGCGACATACCATGCGGGCCGGTTCATAAACCGAGCTTTTTGCATCATCCTGGGCGGACCTCAAGGGGTTTTAGGAGACGGCGTCGGTTCCGTATCCCAGAAAATAAGTTTTTAATAAAAGGTCATCCGTCGTCCCAGCGGGACGGAATCTTTGTAGCTAGCCAAAAACCGAAGGCTTTCGTTCCGTAGGAACGATATTCCGTTGATTCTCAGATGCCGTCCCGCTGGAACGGGGACCATGGATGCCTGCATACCCTACAAAGATGCCGTCCCGCTGGAACCCCTTGAGGAGCACGTTGTTCAGTACCAATAGGCAAAGTCTGTGCTGCTCCGCATCTCGTGCGTAACATGAGCGTTTAATTTTTTAATACACTTCCTACCGACTTTAGTCACTTTTGTACTATTCAGCGGCATAGCATGCAGGCCGGTTCATAAAACGGTTTTTTTGCATCAATCATGGCGGCAATGAGGGTTTAAGACCTGTTAACCTGCCGGCAAAAGTCTTTCCTATGAGTCACCCGACCCACTGAAAAGTTTGCTGTAATTCTTTTGGATAAACTCCAGCAAATCGGTGGACTCAGGTGCTGCTTTGCCAGTCATGTCTTCGAGTATTTCTCCGATCAGCCGGTGCAGGTCATTGACGTGTTTGTCGCCGGCATCCATGTCCCATTTCAGCGGTTTCACAGTGGGGATATCGTCTTTTCTGGGCTTGTCGAGGGTGAGCAAACCCGACAGATCGGGGGCTGCTTTATCCCGCTCGGTAAGATTTCCCTTGAGGTTAAAACAATTTTGTATGGTCTTGATGATAGACGTATGATCGAAGGGTGTATAACCTGAAGGCCTGGCAATCAGCCCTTTACGAATATAGGGATTGACCACCACACAAGGCACCCGCACCCCGAAACGGTTGAACAGGAAGCCATCCTGACCAGGCCGGTTATCGGGATATGGATTTTTTGCACCGCCCGGCGGGGGCACATGATCGTAACAGCCGCCGTGCTCATCGTAAGTAATGACAAAAAGGGTGTTTTCGAAAGCCGGTGAAGATTTGATCATGTTATAAATATCGGCAATGAGCTTCTCCCCGGCCCGGATATCGGAGGGCGGATGCTGGTCGTTTTGACCGGGGCCGCCGTAGTTTGGCTCCAAAAAGGAATAACTCGGGAGCGTACCTTTTTTGCATTTAGTCTTAAAATCATCGAGCGTTCCAAAGTTTCCATCGTATTTCGCATCGTGCAGTTGGGTCATGATAAGGCGGGTCAGGGAGAAGTGATCTTTGCCGAATTTTCCGTCCTTGTCTTTCTCGCTGGAAAAAGCATTATTTCCAAAAATACCCCAGCTCAGATCATCCCGGCCAGCATCAATTGCATCCTGGATTTGATTGAAGATGGTTTTGGCATCGCATTGTACAGCGGGTCCGTTGTTTACATGTCCGGTAGAGGTAGCGGCATGCACAAAATCCCGGTTTGGAATGGTTTGGCTGGGCACGGAGCAGTGGTAATGATCGCAGACCGCAAAACTGCGTGCCAGTTCACTCAGCACGGGCGTCTGTTCCGGGGTGTAGCATTTCATGATGGCCCGGGGGTTGGTGGGATCATCGCCGAAACTGTAAGCTCCGTACAGCATGGCGTTCTGGTAGTTTTGTACGAAGCCCATATTGATGGGTGGTGGCGGGTATTGGAGCGGCACATCGTATTTTAAAAACAACTGATGGTTTGTGTCTTTGTACCCCTCACCGGGGTCGGGATTGGGCAGGGTAAAGTCCGGGGGATTGGGGATGGGTTTGCCCCATTTCTTTTTTGGTTCGCCATTTTTCTCAATGGGCACCTTTTCGATAAAGGGCACGCCGTCCGTATCGATATTGTCCAGCGGGTTCCACAGATCACGGGTCAGTCCTGCAAAATCTTGTCCGTCAGGAGGCCGGTCGTAGGGAGCTTTGTCGGCATAGAGCCATCCCAGCAGGTTGTCAAACGACCGGTTTTCCAACATGAGTACGACGATATGCCGGATGGTGTTTTGCAGCTTTTTTTTGTCAGGCTTTACATACTGGTTCACTTTTCTTCTTTTTGATTTCGACTTCATTATTTTTTGGATTTTTTCTTTTTTGCTGTGACTAAAGGTTCGTGTTTGGTCCGGTGCGTGGCCTTGATCAGTGCGTGAGCATCCACCCTGGAGTGGCCGGGTGGAGCTACGACCAAATCGGTTTTTGATAAGGCAGCCCAGAGATTTTTATCCTGTAAGGCAATTGTTCCGCCTCCGCGTTTTTCCTGAGAAACCATGCGGTTGATGTCTCCGACGCAAACCCAGTCGCTATCGACACTGACTCCCCATTTGGCATGATCGTGCGTTTCCGGCCAGTTCCAGGGTACGCCAAGCGGGCTGAGGTCAATGTATTTCACATCGAAGGTTTTGTGGATACCGTCGCTGTCCAGCGTGGGCGGGATTTTGCCCCGGATCCACGTTTCCACATTCATATCTGTTCCAAGGGTTGGCCCGACCAGATCAATCCAGAAGTCTTTGTTCCATTTGCGGTTTTTGGCTATCACCTTGAAAGCCAGTCCGCCCCGAGATTGACAAGACAACACTTCGGAGTCGCCGGCAGCGTTAGTATCAATTTTTTGCGTGAGCTTAAAAAGGGGATCCTGCTTATCAAGTGTTGGTGGGGTACGCGGCAAATAGACTTGTGGTTCCTGATGGTTTGCCATGAGTCCGGCAATTTTACCGGCAGTTACCAGGTCAATGGAAATACAGATAAACGTTTGGCCGTATTCCGGGGTAGGCATAGTGGTAGCGTTGGGATCCGAAAACTTCGGCCAGGAATGCAAAAGCCAAAAAGCCGTTTTACTGGCGGTATCGAAGGCGATTACCCCTTTGGTATGTCCGAAACTGCTGCTGTCCCGGCGTTTTGCCGAAGCTGGCATTTCATCGTTATAAAGAATCCAGCCGGTGGTATCGGCGGGTTTACCAAAAACAGCTTTCAGAGTGAGATCAAGCGCCCCTTTGCCATCGGTCAGTAAATTGGGTGATTGAACGACTTTGCCGATGACGGGATCGTAATAAATGTATTCGTACCCCGTTGCGGTAGGAGCGTTGGCCGCCTTCCCAAGTTTGGGCACCTTGTATGCAAACCACCAGTCTACCGGTTTTCCGTTTTCATCCAGGGCAGAGATGGAGTTGTTGGGTTTTTTATTGGTCATTGTGTTGAATTGAATTATTTTAAAAAACATGCAATACAGCAGACCTTATTCGAAATGACAAATCTCACAAGTTATCAAATTGATAATCAGCAAGTTATGCGCTGATAATTCAATTTCGAATAAAGTCAAGCGTGTAAAAATTTCTTTACATTTTCATTCACGCAAGTGGGCCGAAATATTCACTTCGCATTGAGGTATCAGACTGCTCGGCCCAATGGGGTATTAAGGGGCGGCGTCGGTTCACTACCGCAGAAAATAAGTTTTTAATAAAATGTCGTCCGTCGTCCCAGCGGGACGGAATCTTTGTAGCGAGCCAGGAACCGAGGGCTTTCGTTCCGTAGGAACGATATTCCGTTGATTCTCAGATGCCGTTCCGCTGGAACGGAGACCATGGATGCCTGCATACCCTACAAAGATGCCGTCCCGCTGGGACGGCTACTATTAAAAACTTTTTTTCGGCAGTACGGAACCGGCGCCGCCCCTTAAGACCCCTTGAGGAGCACCCCGAAGTGAATTCGGAACAGGCTTTCCGGGTGTTGCAATAAGAGCAACGTTTCCTGCTCCACATTGTATAAATAACTTTTGTTACAGTAGACCTTATTCGAAAAGACAAATTTCACAAATCACCAGATTGATAATCAGCAAGTTATGCGCTGAGAATTCAATTTCGAATAAAGTCAACTAATTACCGTGTAATTTAAATTTTCTTTAATTTTTTTTCATAAAAGTGGGCCGGAGGATTCATCTCGCTTTGAGGCATCAGACTACCCGGCTGATCTGCATGAAAAGACAGAGGAAGAAACTTTTGACACGGCGCACTATCTGACGGAGTTTTTCAAAGTTGACAACTTGTTGAAAGTCATCAACTTTGAAAATTCCTTTGTTATTTGGAAGCCGTCACGTCTCCCCGCCGGATCGGCACAGGAGCTGCCTGGTACTCGCTTGCCCAGGCTCCCTGCTGGCTAATGTTTTTCACAGTGAAAAAATTCTGTAAAGCAATGGCCACCTGAAACGAAAAATCCGTGGAATAAACCTGATCGTTCATCGACGTTCCGCATTCCAGGTTTTGGAACCACTCCATCCACTCATCCGAGCCTCCCTGTGCGGGCGGGGTTTGGCCGCCATCCGGTACTGAGCTGGGTGGCACCAGCGCAGTCACCTGCGGGTATTGCGCTGCGTTGTGGCAAGACATACAAGAGACGGTGTTCAAATCGGCCGGGCCATTCAGGCGACCATTCCAGCCGAGGTGCTGAGGCGGCAGGTCCTCGCTTTCGAAGATGACCGTTTCCTTCAGTTCCTTGTTCACGACGGTTTTAACCGGAGGAAAAGGGTTGGTTGTGTTCACCCTGTTTTCGGGGTCATTACCCCACATCAGCCCAACGGGAACGAGGTTCATAAACTTGTTTTCCTTGTTCAATTGGCCGTTGTAACAAAAAGTACCAAATACCCAACCGGTACCTTGCGGATTATCGGCACTCCGGTCGGCACGGGGATCGCGCACGGAGATGTCCATTTGCAACAGGTTTACCTTACTAACAGTCCGGGTTGAGGATTTCCAGAAATTTTCGGTGATGTAAGCCGTCCATTGTAAGGGGTTTTCGAGATAAGCCACCTTATCAGTTCCTTTGGGAGCATCGGTAAAGAGCAATTTGGCAAATACCGTCCCTTCGGGAAAACCGCCATCGGGATAGCGTTTGTCCAGTACTTTGGGGTCGGGATTTTCGGGGTCTTTCCACATTCTTCCCATGGCATAACCGGCCATGTCGTTCACCAGTGTAATGGCATAGACGGAATAGTCGCCGTCCACCCCTTTAAGATCGGGCCCCAGTTGGTAGGGTCCCACCGGTGCTTCTTTGATGAGACCGTGAAAACCTTCGGTGCCACCATTCGGCGGATAGGCATTCGGGCCGGTCGTGGTTGGGTGCAGCCAGGGAATATGGTACCAGTCCCGGGTTTTATTTTTGAAAGGGTCCCAGTCTGGTAAATTTCCTTCAAAGGCATAATCGCGCACCGCCTCAATGTATTTCAACGGTTCTTTCTTAAAATCTATATCCAGGAAACCGGGCATCTTGTCGGGCTTTTTTTCTGGAAAATCCGCTTTCAGGCGAAACAACGGATGATCTGCATATTTTTCATTGTACTCGGCAGGACTGACCATAAAACCAAAATCGGGAAACGAGTTTTTCTCATGTCCCAACCCCGGTAACTTTTCCGAAGATGGCAGGCTGGCATCGATGGTAGCGGGAACCTCGGTCGTTCGTTCGCCGCAGGCGGCAAAAATGAAGGAGATGGCCAAAAGAAGGATGCTGAATTGTTTCATTTTGTTTTTAAATTTTAAATGTGATTGGTATAAAATGATGTGTCGTCGGCTGAGTCCAGACTGTTTAGAAAACCTTCTGATTATCAACAAACTACATAAATTTTCCGCTTAAACAACCTGGCTCGGACCACCTGTCCGACTCATCGGTCGGGCCGGCCAGACGGTCTCGTTAATCCCGGTAAGGCTAAATAGCCGGGTGGATTGCTTGCACAATGTCGTTGCTACTTCCCAAAGTGTTTTTCCTCCACTTCGCAGGCACGCCGTACTTCCTGGACGGTTGCCGGAGCATCGAAACGGAACAGCGGCGAAAGTTTTCGCTCTACCCGGGATGCCCGAATGGCCGCTTTGACGGCAAAAAAAACGCTGTTGGCCAGAACCAAAGGCGGTTCGCCGACTTCCTTGGCGGAGAAAATCTGGTTGGGATCTTCCGGGATATTGGCAACCGATTGATCCCCTCTGGGAAACAGGTAAGTATTCATTTCCAGCGGTATCGTCGTGGTGGCGGGTATTTTGTAGCGCCAGGTATTGACGGTATTGAGCTGGCCCTTTTTCTCGCCTTGCGTCTGGGTGACCAATTTCTCCGTCAACAAAAAACCGATACCCTGCACAAAGGCCCCTTCCACCTGACCAATATCGATGGCGGGGTTTAAGCTCCAGCCCATATCGTAAATGATGTCCGAACTGATGATCTTGACTTCGCCGGTAAGTATGTCCACTTCTGCCACCGAGCAGGCCGCAGAATAGGTGAACCCCACGAACGAATCCACCCCGCCGCCTAGCTGCGCATTTTTGGTGCGTTCGATACCGGGAATGTTGGGTTGTTCCGCCTCGCTTTTGAAGATCATGGCAGGCACCTGCACCTCGCCCCCTTTGATCTTTGCGTTGAAAGAAGCGATGAGGTTGACCCGTTTGGCGGAGGCCAGGTTGACCAGGTGTTGCCAGATCATGGCTTTTTTGCCGTTGGCATCGGTCACCTCCGTTGCCCAGCCTTTTCCTTCACCGGCGCCATAATTCCAAAAGTCGATGTGGTTGTTTTTACACCATTCCTCTCCGTTTTCCTTCAACATCTGAAAGCCAAACTCCATCAGCCGGGCCCGCATCTGTTCGCAAGTCTGCTTTACCGCTTCGCAGGAATACGGCGTTCCGGCCGACGCCCCCGTACTGGTAGGGTTGGGCGTCACACCGGTGTTGACATTGTCTATGAAGATCATTTCCATCGGCACCCCCATCACATAAGCCGCTACCTGCTGGGCCTGGGTGACCAGTCCCTGGCCGATCTCTACCCCACCCTGGTGTATGACGATGGAGCCATCTTTTGGATTGATGACGACGACGGCAGCGGACTGTTCCAGCAGGAGCAGATTGTAGCCGGAACCATACTTTACCGGGATCATGGAGATACCCCGTTTACGCCATTTGTGCTCTTTGTTAAATTGGGCAACCTCCCTGCATTTTTCCTCAAACCTGGACACCTCTTTGGCATACGCCCAGACCTGCTTCATGTAACAATAGGAAAGTGCCTGCCCAAATGGCGTGACATCACCCCGATCGTACATATTTTTTTCCCGTACCTCTTCCGGCAACATACCAACGGCAATGGCAGCATCATCAATGGCATTTTCCACAATGTTTTTGCCCTGCACATCGCCGAAGGCACGCATGGCCGTGTTGGGAGCAGTGTTGGTGCGGCACACATCGATCTGGCTGGCAAAATTGGCAATGCGGTAGGCGTTGTCTGTTCGCAGTTGGATACAATTGGAGACCACAAACGAGCAGTCGTAAAATGCGCCTCCATCCCCCCACATATTCAGCTGAAAACCATGCAGAATGCCCCGGTCCGATTTGCGCACAGCCCCCGTATCCACGGCGATCTGGTATTGTCCGTAATAGGCGTGCCGCTTTCCGATCATGGCTGTGTCCTCGTCTCTGGGCACAGCCAGACGCACGGGCCTTTTGGTCGCTTTGGCCGCAACGGCTGTCGGGCCGGCCACAAAACGGGTTTGTTCCGTTTTGCCTCCAAATCCACCTCCAACCGACCGGACCTGCACCTCCACCTGGTGGTGGTGCACACCTAATGCCATCGCAACTGTATCGTGCATAGCCGCCGGACTCTGGACGGAAGGCTTGACGATCATGCGGCCTTCATCGGCCGGGATGGCAATGCAAGCCTGTGTTTCCATGTAAAAATGTGCCTGCCCGCCACACAATTGCGAAGACTCCACCACGATACAGGGTGCCGTGCCGACCGTAGCCTTGCGGGTAACGATGGGCAACTCCCGGCGGAGTACTTTGGGTTGGCTGGGCATTTCCTTTTCGGCCCAGTCAAATTGACTGCCGGGCCGGACGATCTTCCAAATGTGCGCAACAAATGACGCCGAAGCCGGTGCATCCGGGAAAATGCTCCCTTTTTTAATGGCATCCAGCAAGTCGAAAATGGGTTCACGCCACTGGCCCGTCCATGGTTTTCCCGGATTGGAATAGGCAACGCACCGGGCAGAAACAAAAGCTGCAATGCGTATGGCTTCCTGCTCACTGGTGGCCAGCACCATGGCGATCGACTGTCCCGCATAACTGATTAACTCTTCGGCGAACAGCGGCTGATCGAGGCCCATACCCTGTAAATTGACGCCTCCATTCTTGATATTTTCATGGGTAATCAAATCGGTGAAAGCCGGAAATTTTGACTTGAGGTATTTCCGCAATGTTTCGGTGGTACAGGCCTGTTTTTTCTCCGGAACCACAAAGCGGTAATTCATCAATGCCTGACGTCCCTGTACAAAGGCACCATTCAGGGTCAGGGGTGGCATGGCCAGTTCCTGCGTGTAGTGGAGTTGGCCCGAGGTCTGGTACATGGCGGTTACCTTGATAATCGGCTGGGAAACCGGCGCTTTGAACGCCTGGGTCTGATAAGTCTGCCGGCCGTCGCTCACCTGCCAGTTTCCCCATTGTACCTCTCCGGTGGACACCAGGTTTTTTGGAATGGGGGCTCCTTTTACCAGCAGCGCATTCACAATGGCTTTGTATAAAAAAGAAACAGCCAACTGCACACGGTAGGCTGCAGTGAAGCCTTCGTCCGGCACTTCTTCCATGCGTTCTTTCCAGTGATCCAGTTCATCGGCGACTTCGCCGGCCAGCAATTTTGACAGTCTCGCCACATTTTTCAATGACAACTCTTTGCCGGCCATGGCTTTTTCGGTCTTTACCGCCCGCCACGGGTAAGGAGCAATGGCCCCGAAAACAAGCGTTGCCGATTTGACCATTTTGCCTTTGGCAAAACTAAAATGGGTGGTTGCATTGACGATGCTGTGCGAGTTGACTTCCCGGAGCGCTACTTTCTGCGCCAGTACCACTTCCCGGCGGTCACCCAGCGGAATCGCATACGAAGCAAGCACGATCCGGTCCGCCAGGGTAGCATCTGCCACCACCGCAGCAACCAAAGCAGCGGCGGTCGTGGTGTGTTTGACGAACCCGCCTTTCGGTCCCAATTCGTAATAAGTAATATCGGCCCC
>JBFIJS010000071.1:0-10596 GCA_041600595.1 Saprospiraceae bacterium
GACGACGCCGCCCCTTAAAATCCCGTTGGGCCGAGCAGTCAGAAACTTAATTGCCCGATTGTTTTTTTCGGCCCACATTCCCGGTTTATTTTTTAAAGAAACATTTGTTACGGTGTATTTAGCATGGCCCATTTTGTATTTGTATTTGCATTTTAATTTGCATTCAAACAAGCCGCTCCCCTGTCGCCAATGCCGCACTCGTCATAATATCCAGGTTTCCGGCATATTCCGGCAGGTAATGACCGGCGCCTTTCACTTCCAGCAGCACCATCGTCTTCAAGCCATGACGGTAGCCAAGGCCCTCAATAAAAACCGGTTCATCCTGTGGAATGTCTTCAAACTGCACTTCCTGGTGCAGATCGTAACCCGGCACATACTTTTTTACTTCGGTCACCATATCATGAATACTTTGCCGGATAGCTTCCCGGTCGCCGGATTCACTCAATGTCAGTACCGTATCCCGCATAACGAGTGGCGGTTCGGCCGGATTCAAAATGATAATGGCTTTGCCCCGGTCAGCACCACCTACCTTTTCGATGGCCGTGGCAGTCGTTTCCGTAAATTCATCAATGTTGGCCCGGGTACCGGGGCCGGCCGATTTACTGGCGATGGAAGCCACGATTTCACCGTAATGCACCTTGGCCACCCTGTTTACCGCAGCGACGATGGGGATCGTTGCCTGTCCGCCGCAAGTGACCATGTTGACATTTTGCACTGTCAGGTTGGCGTCGAAATTGACCGGTGGCACCAGGTACGGACCCACCGCCGCCGGAGTCAGGTCGATCATTTTTTTGTCGGGGAAAGATTTTATCAGTTTCCAGTTATGTAAATGTGCTTTGGCCGAGGTAGCATCGAAAACGATTTTGATGTCCTCCCATTCCGGCATTTTCAATAAACCTTCGATGCCTTCGTGCGTCGTTTTTACGCCCATCCGGTTGGCGCGGGCGAGACCATCCGATTCGGGGTCAATGCCAACGAAAACGGACATTTCCAGTACATCGGACGTACGGATTATTTTGATCATGAGGTCGGTACCGATATTGCCGGAGCCGATGATGGCGACTTTTGTTTTGTTCATATTTTTATCAATTCAATTTCAAATACAGGCCGCAGGCTTCCCGGCGAAGCGGAAATGCCGTTTTGCCAGAAAAAAAAATCAGGCAGTGAACCTGGCAGACACTTCCCCCAATCCATCGATCACAGCCCGGAAATGATCTCCGGCTTCCACTTTCAACATAGGACCCAGTGCCCCCGTCAAAATGACCTCTCCGGCACGCATCGGTTTGCCCAGGCGGGCCATCGTTTTGGCCAACCAAAGCATGGCGTTAACGGGTGAACCCAAACAAGCGGAGCCCATGCCTTCGGAGGCGACTACCCCGTTTTTTTCCAAAACCATTTTACAGTTAATCAGATCAAGGTTCTCCAACTTGACTGGCCGGTGCCCTACCACCCAGTGACTGGCCGATGCATTGTCCGCAATGGTATCGGTGATGCGGATGTCCCAACCTTCGATGCGGCTACCCACCAGTTCGATGGAAGCCAGGGCATAGTCAATAGCGGATAAAACGTCGATGGTGGTTGGGTTTTCGGCTGTCAGGTCTTTGCCCAGAACAAAAGCGATCTCCGCTTCGGCCCTCGGCTGCATGATGTCGGCCACGGAAATTTCGCCGCCATTGACGACTTCCCGGTCGTCCCAGAGCATCCCGAAATCAGGCTGCGCAATGCCAAATTGAGCTTGTACAGACGGAGAAGTCAGGCCTATTTTGCTGCCAACAACCCTTGCTCCCTGGGACAATCGGCGAGCTGTGTTGATTTCCTGCACGGCGTAGGCATCTTCGATGGAAGTTGCGCCGATCAGGTCGCGGACAGGAGCACAGGTTTGGCCGCTCTGCGCTGCCTCCCACAATCGTTGGGCAGCGGCTGTTACGTTTTGTTTTTGCATCAGGTCGAAATTTGCCTCAAAAGTGGGAAATTTTCCGGGAAGCTTAAAATGAGATACCGCAGCCGCAGCGGGGCTGGTTTAAAAACAGGAGTGACTCCGGCCAAATAAACCTGGCCGCAGCACCAAAACCCACGGCGACCTTTTGGTAAAAGCACTTCGCTGCCAATAAAAACATCGCTGCCAATCGCCTAATTTTACCCCCATGAAAACGACACAAATAGAATCGGCTCTGTCCGAACTTTTCGAAGAATGGGCCGGCGAGCGGCCCGATCTGGTGCTACCGCTGGCACCTTCAGCCTCCCCTCGTATCTACTACCGCCTTTCGAAGGGTGAAAAGGTGGCGGTCGGGGCGTACAATGCCGACCGCAAGGAAAACGAGGCTTTCCTCCATTTTTCCAAACATTTCAAAAAAAAGGGCCTGCCCGTCCCACAGATTTACACGGAAGACCTCGACCGAAATGTTTACTTGCAGGAAGACCTGGGCGCTACGACGCTGTATAGCTACCTGCTGCAAGCCGGCGACCCTTTTCCCGACTACCTCGTTCGCATTTATAAAAAAGTAGTCGAAAAACTGGCGGAGCTGCAAGTCAAAGGAGGCGAAGAATTGGATTTTGGGGTATGCTACCCGCGGCCATCATTCGACAAGCAAAGCATGCTCTGGGACTTCAACACTTTCAAATATTACTTTTTGAAATTGGCCAAAATCCCGCACGACGAGCAGGGGTTGGAGGACGACATGCATCGCTTCGCCGAGTACCTCCTGACGACCGATTGCAGCCACTTTATGTTTCGGGATTTCCAAACGAGAAATATTATGATCCGGAGTGGCGAGCCCTATTTTATTGATTATCAGGGCGGTCGGCGAGGTGCTTTGCAGTACGACCTGGCTTCGTTGTTGTACCAGGCCAAAGCCAATATCCCCGACGATATCCGCAAAGAGCTGGTCAATCATTATCTGGATGCGCTGGAAAAGCTGATCCCCGTGAACCGGGAAAAATTCTTTGAGTACTTCTACGGCTATGTTCTCATGCGGAACATCCAGACCTTCGGCACCTATGGCTTTCGGGGGCTTTTCGAGCGAAAAGAATATTTTATTAAAAGCATCCCCTTTGCCATCCGCAATGTGAAGTGGATTTTGGAAAACGCAGACTTCCCCGTGAAAATGCCACATCTCCGGCAGGCATTGGTCAATGTCGTGCAATCCAAAAAATTTGAACCTTTCGATAAAATAAGGGCCGCATCCAGCATGCTGACTGTCACAGTCAACAGTTTTTCTTTTTTAAAAGGTGTCCCTCCCGACCCTTCGGGCCACGGCGGAGGCTTCATTTTCGATTGCCGCTCCATTCACAACCCTGGCCGGTACGAACCGTACAAACGGCAGACGGGCCGGGACGAGCCGGTGATCAATTTTTTGCAGCAACACTCCCACGTCACGGAGTTTCTCAACCTGACCTACCTTATCGTAGACCCGGCGATCGAAAACTACATTGAACGCAGTTTCACCAACCTGACGGTCAATTTTGGTTGCACGGGAGGCCAGCACCGCTCGGTGTATGCAGCGGATCAGTTTGCCAAACATGTTAGGGAAAAGTATGGCGTCGAGGTGAAATTGACGCACGTGGAGCAGGAAAGAAAGGGGTGGAAAAATTGAGAATGAAAATGAAAATCAAAAGTAGCACGCAGCTTTTTTGATTTTCATTTTCATTTTAATTTCCTACGCTTGTGGAATCCGTAAAATCTGACCAGGATAGATTTTGTCAGGATGCTCCAACATAGGCTTGTTGGCTTCAAAAATGACGGGGTACTTCATGGGGTCGCCATAAACTTCCTTGGCAATTTTCGACAGCGTATCTCCTTTTTTCACTTCGTGGAAAATAGATTCCGGTTCAGGGTTGGTCACATGAATATTGTCGCCAACGGAGGCTACTCCCTCGACGTTACCGAGCGCCAGGATGATTTTTTCCCGGTTGGCATTAGTGTCCGTGGTTCCGGAAACGGAAATGTGATCGCCAAAATCAAGACTTAGGCCACTAACCGGAATACCCAAACGGTTGATTTCTGCTTTCAGCGCATCTTCTTTAGATAATTCGACCACTTCTGGTGCAACGGGGGTCGTCTTGTCTTTTTTGCCAAACAGTTTTTGTCCGGCACCTTTGATAAATGAAAATAATCCCATAATAAGTTATTTTTTTTGGTGAATGATTGAAATGCGAATGTATGATTATTGAGAAGAGTACACAACCTGATAAACATCATTTGGTCATGGTTTTCCCGACAATCAATAATCCATCACGGGTTTGGGACGAGGAATGCGGGAGGGGTCACTTTTGAGAGAAAAACACTTTAGGTTTTATCTCCTTCGGAACTACCGGTTTAAATTTGAATCTTCAATCCCTTTGAGCACTACCTTATCCTTTCTCAATCTCTTCCCATTTCTGATAATATCAACAGAAATTGAATCGCCGGGACGGAACCGGGCCACTTGTTCCTGCAGCTCCGGCACCGTATTCGTTTTTTGCCCATTGACGGCAATGATGACATCGTTCATCTCGATGCCCGCCTTTTCAGCACTGCTGCCGGCATCCACCCGGCGCACCAAAATGCCGGCCACTTCGGGCAGGTTCATATCAAAGGCTACTTCCTCATTGACGTCGAGGATGCGGATACCGAGCAGGGCCCGTTTTACCTCCCCGTATTCTTGCAGATCGCGGATAATTTTTTTGACCAGATTGGCAGGAATGGCAAAAGAGTAGCCCTCGTAACCACCCGACTCACTCATGATCGCCGAGTTGATACCGACCAATTCTCCCTTGAGATTAACGAGCGCACCGCCGCTGTTGCCCGGATTGACGACGGCATCGGTTTGAATAAAACTCTCAATCGAATACAGCCCTTGCAGGATGTTGATATTACGGCCCGTTGCGCTGACGATGCCGGCGGTCACCGTGGAAGTGAGATTAAAAGGATTGCCCACCGCCAGTACCCATTGCCCGACCTGGACCTCGTCGGAGTCCGCATACCGGAGAATCGGCAGATTTTTCTCCTCAATTTTCAATAAAGCCAGATCCGTCGTAGGGTCTCTTCCGATGAGCGTTGCCTTGTAGCTTCGCTTGTTAGAGAGCGTCACTTCTACCTTGCCTCCGCTATCCACAACATGATTGTTGGTGATGATGAAACCATCCGGCGTCACAATGACCCCGGAACCACCGGAAACCGGTTCGTAGCTGTAAGAACTTTTCACGGTGATATTGACGACGGCATCGGTGACCAGTCGGGAGGTTTCCACAAAATTATCGGGAGTGGAAAGATTGGAGCCGGAAGCAGGCCTTTCATTGACCGGGTGCTGCCTGTAACCGGCAAAGTGAACGGCTGGTTGCGCAACCGACATTTCGGCGACCAGGTCGTTTTTCAGGTGATTGAAAAGGAAAAAGGAAAACGCTGCGTTGAACAGCAATGTGACGGTAATAGCCAGACCTAATTTTTTCATAAACTTCATTGATTTACGGGTGATTAAAAAAAGTAGTGCAGGCTTCCGCGAAACGTCCCTTCTTCCGCTTCGGAATCCAGGCCAAATTTTAAAAACAGATGAATCGCGGGGCCTTGTTACGATAAATAGTCCAGTCGCTTTAAATAAGTAGTTTATGATTGTTGGAGAGAGTTGGTTTTGTCTTTACTACACTGTAACAAAAGTTTCTTTAAAAAATAAACCGGGAATGTGGGCCGAAAAAAACAATCGGGCAATTAAGTTTCTGACTGCTCGGCCCAACGGGATTTACAATCGAACGCATGTATCACAAAAAAAATAAGAGAATAGTTTCATAACGCCTGCAATAGCAGCATAATCTGCAAAACAGCCAATTTTTTTTGAGAAAAGTCCATTTAACCGGGACGAACAACGTTAAAAAAAGATTAAGGTACCGCCTCACGACCAGTTACTCACCGCCATTTTTTGAAGCCATCGATGGTTATTTTTCAGGTAAATATTCCGAAAAATTGTCTTCTTAGCGAATATTCGCTAAATAATAGGGGGTGAATATTGTCTTTTTGTTTTTTGGGTGTTAATTTTGCCAGCGAATATTCGCTAATACAGCAACGCCTTATTACCTAAAATCAAAAGTTTCTCAGGAAAATGTCGTGCAAGCAGGATAAAACGAGAGCCACAGCATTAGCCTGAGAGCGCCAAAAGCAATAATCATGGGAGATACCGCATCAAAAGCCTCTGTTCTGAAAGGAGGAGAGTTCATCATCAACGACGCTTACGCCGCCGACGTGTTCATTCCGGAAGAGTTCAACGAGGAACAACAGATGGTCAAACAAATGGTCGAAGATTTCATCAAAGAGACCGGAGCCAAAGCCGGCAAACTGGAGCATCAGGTGGCCATTATGGAGAAAGCCGGAGAATTGGGCCTGCTCGGGGCACATATCCCCAACGAATACGGCGGCATGTTGATGGACAGCAACACCATTACCATTATCTATGAAGCAACCGGTGGCTTTGGCGGTGGATTCACAACTTCCTTCGCTGCTCACACCGGCATCGGCATGTTGCCAATCCTTTATTTTGGTACCGAAGAGCAACGCAAGCATTACCTCCCAAAGCTATCAACGGGGGAATGGAAAGCCGCTTATTGCCTGACCGAGCCGGGTTCGGGTTCTGATGCCCTGGCCGCAAAAACCCGGGCCGACCTGACCGAAGACGGAAAGCACTACCTGATCAATGGACAAAAAATGTGGATTTCCAACGCCGGCTTTGCCGACGTATTTATTGTTTTTGCGAAAATAGACGGCGACAAATTCACCGGATTCATCCTCGAAAAAGGCATGGAAGGTCTGACGCTCGGAGCCGAAGAGGAGAAACTGGGCATTAAAGGTTCTTCTACCCGGCAGGTGTTTTTTGAGAACGTGAAAGTACCCGTGGAAAATGTTTTGGGAGAAATAGGAAAAGGACACCTCATCGCTTTCAACGTGCTGAACGTCGGCCGCTTCAAGCTGGGCGTCATGAGCATTGGAGGAGCAAAATCAGGCGTCACCGTAGGGGTAAAGTATGCCAATGAGCGCCACCAGTTCAAGGTGCCCATTTCCAGTTTCGGAGCCATCCAGCATAAAATAGCCGAAATGGCCATCCGCACCTTTGCCCTGGAAAGCATGGTGTACCGTATCTCCGACCTCATGCACGGCAAGCAGGAAGAACTCATGGCCGAGGGTATGAGTTATGCCGACGCCAAACTGGAAGCTGCCGAGGAGTACGCTATCGAATGCGCCATCTCTAAAGTGTTTGGTTCCGAAGTCACTGACTACGTGGTGGATGAAGTGGTGCAAATCCACGGTGGCAACGGGTTCTCGGAAGAATACCCCGCCGCCCGGGCCTACCGCGACGCACGGATCAGCCGGATTTACGAAGGCACCAATGAAATCAACCGTATGCTCATGGTTTCCCAATTGCTGAAAAGGGCCATGAAAGGGAAGCTCGATATCGTAGGGCCAGCCTGGGCCGTACAAAAGGAACTGGCGTCCATGCCTTCTTTCGACAGTCCCGCCGGCCAGTACGGTGAGGAACACAAAGCGCTGAAAGATTTCAAAAAAACCATTCTGATGGTAGCTGGCGCAGCAGTTAAAATGCAGATGGACGGCCAGTTGAATCTCAAAGAGGAACAGGAGATCCTGATGAACGTTGCCGATATGATGATCGACACCTATGTTGCGGAATCGGTCCTCCTGCGGGTGGAAAAACTGAGCGACATGGAGCAGAAGAAGTTCGGACAGGACGTGTACGACGCCATCCTCCGCACCTTTTTCACCGATGCTTCCGACCGCATCCAAAAGAGTGCGAAAGATGCCCTCGTCTCATTTGCCGAAGGCGACCTGCTCAAGACGATGCTGATGGGACTGAAGCGTTTTGGTAAATACCCGCCAGCCAACATCAAAAAGGCACGCCGCACCGTCGCAAAAGAGCTGATCGCAGCTAACGAATACTGTTTATAAGATTCTTTCAATTGATACCTGAAAGCCTCTGAAATTATTTTCAGGGGCTTTTTTTTCAGCCCTGCGAGTAAACCGGTGCGACCGAAACCACCGGGAGTTCCCCTCCTCTGCCCCACTGCATTATTTTCTGCAAACATCCGGGCGGCTAATAAAAGCCAAACCCAATCCTTACCTTTGCGGCTATGTCAAGAATCATGGGTATAGACTACGGCACCAAGCGCACCGGCATTGCCGTGACGGACCCGCTGCAG
Source organism: Saprospiraceae bacterium (assembly GCA_041600595.1). Lineage (GTDB taxonomy): Bacteria > Bacteroidota > Bacteroidia > Chitinophagales > Saprospiraceae > UBA6168. The sequence continues at coordinate 8,176 of JBFIJS010000071.1, forward strand.
ATCATCGCAACGGGGCTGACAACTATTCCCACCCAGGAGTTGTTCGATTTTTTGACAGACTATTTGCAGCAGGAAGAAGTAGAAAAAATAGTGGTGGGTGAGCCAATGCACAAGGATGGCAACCCCGCTCAAATCGCCCATTTGGTAGTTGGTTTTGTCCGGAAATTGAAAAAGGAATTTCCCCACATCGAAGTAGTCACCCACGACGAAAGAGGCACCTCGGTGATGGCCAAAGAAATCATTCTCCAAAGCGGTATCAAACAAAAAAAGCGGCGGGACAAAACCCTCGTGGACAAAATCGCCGCCGCTCTTATTTTAGAAGATTATATGAACAGCAACAGTGCATGGTAAACGGTAAACCCTGTTTACTACTTGCCATCCACCGTTCACCTTTAAAAAAATGATTTTACCGATATACGCCTACGGGCAGCCCGTTCTGAAAAAAGTGGCGGTCGATATTGACCAGAGCTACCCCAAACTACAGGAACTCATCGAGAATATGTGGGAAACCATGTACAACGCTGAGGGGGTCGGCCTGGCGGCTCCGCAGATCGGCCTTTCCATTCGCTTGTTTATGGTCGATACACTGACTCCCCAGGAAAAAGATAAGGAGGAGAAAGGAAAGGAACCAGCCTACCAGGGCATCAAAAAAGTGTTCATCAACGCCCGGATGATCGAAGAAACGGGCGAAGACAACACCTTCGAAGAGGGCTGTCTCAGTATCCCCGACATCACCGGCGATGTTGACCGGCTCGATACCATCAAAATCCAATACCTCGACGAGAACTTTCAGGAACACACCGAAGTGTACGACGGCACCAACGCCCGGGTCATTCAGCACGAATACGACCACATCGAGGGGGTTCTTTTTGTCGAAAAACTCAAACCACTCAAGAAGCGGCTGATCAAGCGGAAATTGGATAAAATGAAAAAAGGGCTGGTTTCTGCCAGTTACAAACTGAAATTCGCCGGAGCCCGGTAATCAGCCGTATGCCGCCCAGGACTGCTGAGCGAAGCGCATAAACCATCCCGATTATGACGTCTTTCCGCACTGAAATACCTCCTGTCCGGTCGCCCATCAACATCGACCATCAGCAGCCCGTTCTTTGTATGGGTTCCTGCTTTGCGGAGAACATCGGCCACCGGCTGCGGCAGTTAAAGTTTCCGGCCTTCATCAATCCTTTCGGCATTGTTTACAATCCTGTTTCCATCGTTCAGGTCCTGGAAAAACTGCTTTCGGAAGAGCATTATACCGAAGCCGACCTGTTTGAAAACCTCGACCTGTGGCACAGTTTCGACCACCACGGCCGTTTTTCCCACCCGGACAGAGCGACTGCCCTGATTCATATCAACCAATCCCTTGCGGATGCCCGTCGGTTTTTGCAACGTACCGATCGCCTGATCCTGACACTCGGCACGGCTCATGTTTTTGTAGAAAAAAAGACCGGCAGGGTCGTGGCCAACTGCCATAAAATGCCGGGACAAGTATTCGACCGGCGGCGCCTTTCCGTTGAGGAAGTGGTGCGGCCCCTCGCCGTCATTTTACAAAAACTAAAAAGTAAATTCCCGGCACTGGAGGTAATCGCCACCGTCAGCCCGGTTCGGCACCTGCGGGACGGTCTGGTAGAAAACCAACGCAGCAAAGCCACTTTGCTGTTGGGGCTGGAAGAAATTTGCCAGACGTTACCGTTTGTCCATTACTTCCCGGCCTACGAGCTCCTCCTGGACGATTTGCGGGACTACCGTTTTTATGACCAGGACCTGGCGCACCCCAGTGCCGCAGCAGTTGATTATATATGGTCTTATTTTGCGGAAGCATTTTTCTCCGGTGAGACCAAAGCGCTTTGCAAGGAATTATCCCAATTGGCCGCGGCAGCTGCCCACCGGCCATTTCACCCGACTTCTCCGGCGCACCAGTCCTTTTTAGAAAAACAATTGTCGATCGTTAAAACACTGGAAGCCAGATTCCCCTACCTGGATTTTTTGGCGGAAAAAAAAGCGTTCAACCAGCAAATGGCATGAAGCCCTCCACCCGGCTATTTAACTTTTGCCATATTTCCCGGAGAGAAATCCAATGCGCCGGCAGGTAGGGTAAATAGTGGAAATAGTAGTATCCGGTTCTTTTTTTATATTAAAAATATATGTCAAACGTTTTGAAAATTAAAAAGAGCAGTTATCTTTGTCCAACGAATTGAACAAACCGATTTTATAATCCAAAACTGAACATGACCATGAACCGATCAAGATTTACACATTCCCTTCACTGGCGTTTCTGCCACCTTATTTTTTTCCATCTTTTAAAAGTCCGGCCCGTACTCCTTCAACGAAGTTGAAAAACTGTATTTATTTAAAAAAAATACAGCGAGGTAAGGCAATGGCTTTTATAAACCTCCCCAGTTGAATTGGGCAGTTGTTTATAAA